>SHNJ01000020.1:8627-71408 GCA_004295055.1 Alphaproteobacteria bacterium
GACGGTCCGCGGCCCAAATACAAAACGTCGCGCGCTTCGAATACTTTATGGGCGATTTCTAAAATCGCCGAATCCAGTTCCAGTGTTTTTGCGATCAATGATGGCACTTCGGTCAGTGCCTGAATCATCGTATGGCTTTGCGCCAATGTGATCGTGCCGCGTTCGAGCGACGCCGTGACGGTCAGCGCGGCGAGCACCATCAATTGCGTCGTAAATGCCTTGGTCGATGCAACGCCGATTTCCGGGCCAGCCAGGGTTGGAATGGCCACATCCGCTTCGCGGCCCATGGAACTGGTTGGCACGTTGACAATCGCCAATGCGGGCAATTTATTTTGTTTCAAATGCCGCATCGCCGCCAATGTGTCGGCGGTTTCGCCAGATTGCGAAATAAACAGCCCAACCGATTTTGGATGCAACACCGGATCGCGATACCGGAATTCGGATGCGATATCGACATCGACCGCAAGCCGCGCATATTTTTCCAGCCAGTATTTGGCGATCATGCAGGAATGGTATGACGTGCCGCAGGCAATCAAATGCATACGTTCGACATTTTTCCAGGAAAACGGCATTTTCGGCAAATGCAATTCGCGGGTTTGCGGATTCAATAACGCATGCAACGTGTCGCCGATCACCGCGGGCTGTTCGTAAATTTCTTTATGCATGAAATGGGCGTGATTGCCCTTGCCGACCATGCCGCCCGATACGGCCGATTGCACCACCTGGCGTTTCACCGGCTGATTGTCGTTGCTGAAAATATTGGCGTTGCCGCGTTCCAACACCGCCCAATCGCCTTCTTCCAGATAAGACACGCGATCGGTCAGCGGCGCGACGGCCAGCGCATCCGATCCCAGATACATTTCGCCATCGCCATAACCGACAACCAGGGGACTGCCCTTGCGCGCGCCGATCAACATATCGTGGCCTGCGAAAATCATCGCCAATGCAAACGCGCCATGCAAACGGGGGAGAGATTTCGCCACGGCCTGTTGCGGCGATAGGCCTTGTTGCAAATACTGATCCAGCAAATGCACCACCACTTCGGAGTCGGTGTCGGATGCGAATTTATGGCCCAGTTTTTCCAATTCCGCGCGCAGCTCGGCGAAATTTTCGATAATGCCGTTATGGACAACCGCAACGCGCTCGGTCGCGTGCGGATGCGCGTTCGCCTCGTTCGGGACGCCATGCGTGGCCCAGCGCGTGTGGCCAATGCCGGTCATGCCGGCAATTTTTTTGGTTTGCACCAATTGCGCAAGGTTGTTCAGCTTGCCTTCGGCGCGGCGGCGTTCGATCTGGCCATTTTGCAATGTGGCAATGCCGGCGGAATCATAACCGCGATATTCCAGGCGCTTTAACGCATCGACCAATAACGGGGCCGCTTCTTGTTTGCCGATAATGCCGATGATGCCGCACATGGTTGTTCTCTTTCTTACGCCGATTTCTTGTTTTTCTTGCCGAGCAGAAAATCGCGGAATTGTTTCGCCCAGCCCGGTTTATTGACTTGCGGGGCGCGGCCGATCGCCAGCGCGCCGGGATCCACGTTTTCGGTGATTACGCTGCCGGCGCCGACAATCGCCCCAGCGCCAACCGATACCGGCGCAACCAGCGCCGTGTTCGATCCGATAAACGCATTCGACCCGATTTTGGTTTGATGTTTATTGACGCCGTCATAATTGCAAGTGATTGTGCCCGCGCCGATATTGGTATCCGCGCCAATGTCCGCGTCGCCCAAATATGTTAAATGTCCGGCGCTGGCGCCAGCGCCTAAATGCGCGTTCTTGATTTCAACGAAGTTGCCAACCTTCACATTTTCATCCAGCACCGCACCGGGGCGCAGACGGGCAAATGGGCCGATAATAGCGCCGGTTTTTGCGTGCGTTCCTTCGATATGGCTGAACGCCTTGATCGTAACGCCATTTTCGATTTTCACGTTTGGCCCGAAAAATACGTTCGGTTCGATGGTTACATCCGTGCCAATTTGCGTATCCATGCAAAAATATACCGAATTAGGGTCGATCATGCCGACCCCGGCCGTCAGAAATTTCTGCCGCAATCTTTTTTGCATCGTATCTTCCGCCGCCGCCAGTTGCGCGCGGGTATTGATGCCCATAACTTCTTCGACTTCGGCCTCGATCGCCTTGCATGGTAAACCCTTGGCGCGCGCCAAATGCACCAAATCCGTCAAATATAATTCCTTCTGCGCGTTTTTCGGCGTCAATTGCGACAGCAAAACAGGCAGTTGCTTGCCGTCAATCGCCATCAATCCGGCATTGCAAAACGCGATGGTTTTTTGCGCTTCGGTGCAATCGGCGAATTCCACAATGGCTTCCAGTCCGCCTTTTTGATCGGTAACCAGGCGGCCATATTGCGCGGGATCGTCCGGGTAAAATCCGGCAATCGCCACAGCCGCGCCGGCGCGGATTTGATCGATTAATTTTTGCAGCGTGCCGGGATGCAGAAATGGCGTGTCGCCATAAATCACCAAAACCGGACCGTTATGTCCGGCCAAAAATGGCGCGCCGCACTGCACCGCATGGCCGGTGCCGTGGGCAGGGGATTGGATAATGGTATGGATCGGCGCGGCGTAATCGGATACTTCGCCCATGCCTTCGCCCACGATGATTGCCATTTTATCCGGTTTCAGCATCATCGCGGTGTTGATGCAATAACGCAGCATCGGTTGGCCGGCGATTTTATGCAGCACTTTTGGGGTGGTCGAATGCATCCGGGTCGATTTTCCGGCAGCCAGAATTAAACAAGCGAAAGACATAAGAATTCCTTTGACGAGCGAATATATAGCGTGGGCACAGGCCCGTTCCAATTCACCTTTTATTGCAAAAAATTACTGTATTTCCCAGTGTTTTCTGATAGTTTGAAAGGCTTACGGACCGTTTTTCCATGCATTTTTCCATAGCTTTAGTCGTTCTTGTCGCCGCCCTGATGCATGCCAGCTGGAATGCCATCGTGCAAGGCAGCCATCACCGCGCCCTAAGCATGGCGACATTGAACTTTGTCTCCGCCATGGTATGCGTGCCATTCCTGCCGTTTGTCGATTTCCCGGTGCCCGAATCCTGGCCATATCTCGCGTTTTCGGTGATAACGCATGGGCTTTATATCACTTTGCTGATGTTTGCCTATAAATATGGCCCGTTGAATTTGTCTTATCCCATTGCCCGCGGACTGTCGCCCATTTTGCTGACGCTTTTCTCGCTGATATTTCTGCGGGACGGATTATCCTTGCCGATGATTGCCGGAATTGCGGCGATTTCATTCGCCATATTTTCATTGGTCTTTACCGCCAGGCGCACCACGCCCGGCAATGGCGAGCATGTGGAAACCAAGGCGGTGATGTTTGCCGTGATGACCGGCTGCATGATCGCAAGTTACTCAGCCGCCGACGCGATAGGCGCCAGGATGAACGCGAACACATTGTCATACAGTTTATGGCTGATGTTTTTATGCCAATTCCCATTCTGCTGGTATGTTTTTTACCGCTACCGCAATCACTTTCATTTATTTTTTAAAGTTGGTATTGCTAAATCCGCGTTCGCAGGCGCCTTGGCGACGTTCAATTATGCGCTAATTTTATGGTGCATGACCCAGGCTCCGGCGGCATCGGTATCATCCTTGCGCGAAAGCAGCGTCATTTTCGCAAGCCTGATCGGCGCCGTGATATTAAAAGAACCGTTTGGCCGAGCGCGGATTATGGCGGCTTGTTTGTTGGTTGGCGGCGTGGTGGTATTAATTTTAAGCAAGGCGGGATAAATGTTAACCAAAGTCATCGATGTTGCAAAAACGGCCGGCGCGGAAATCATGCGTTTTTATGAAGAAGGCGTTCAGCCTGAAATCAAGCGCGATGGGTCGATGGTAACGCCTGCCGATAGGGCAGCGGAAAAAATCATCCGCGAAGGTCTTGCAAAAATAGCGCCGAACATTCCATTTGTCGGCGAAGAATCGGTCGAGGCCGGCATTGTTCCCGATGTATCGGCTGGAACGTTCTGGTGCGTCGATCCGTTGGACGGTACGCGCAATTTTGTCGAACGTAACGGCAAATTCGGCGTGTTGATCGGTTTGATTGAAAATGGCGCTCCGTCGCTGGGCGTTTTATACGCGCCATTTTTGAATGTTTTGGCGTTTGGCGGATTTGGCCATGGCGCGTTTGTCAATCGCGGCAAAGGCGACGAGAAATTGCATGATTTGCGCGCGGCTGGCGCGAATCCCCGTATCGTTGTGGAGCAGCGGATCAAGGACCGCGATAGCGTAAAAAACTATGCCAAAAAAGTAAATGGGACGGTGATCGGCACATCCAACGCCTGGCCGTTTTTGGAATTCGCGGCTGGCGGATACGATATCTGCGCCGCATTTTCCGCCGCTTATGAATGGGACACGGCGGCTACCCATGCGATTTTGCGCGCGCTGGGCGGCGAAGTTTTCGCGCCCGGAAAAATCCCGCTGCCTTACGGCAAATCGGCGCAGAAATTTAAGAATCCGAATATGCTGGCTTCTCACGCCGCTTTTATTGGCCAAGCGCCGGATTTTGAATAATGACTTATTCCAAAGACCGTATTTCCGCCATTCTTGGTCCCACCAATACCGGCAAAACATACGTTACGATCGAACGGATGTTGACGCACACGTCCGGCATGATCGGGTTTCCGCTGCGCCTTCTGGCGCGCGAAAATTACGATAAGGTTGCGGCGATCAAGGGCGCGGCGCAAGTGGCGCTGATTACCGGCGAAGAACAGATTATTCCAGACAACCCGCGTTATTTCATTTGCACGGTCGAAGCCATGCCGATGGAACGCATGGTCGAATTCATCGCGGTCGACGAAATTCAATTGGCGGCCGATCCGGATCGCGGCCATATTTTCACCGACCGGATTTTCAACGCGCGCGGATTGTCGGAAACGATGTTTATCGGGTCGGACACGATCCGGCATTTGCTGGAAAAAATGATTCCGGAGATTCAGGTCACTTCGCGTCCGCGATTTTCGCAATTGTCCTATGCCGGGTACAAAAAAATCGTCCGCCTGCCGCAACGCAGCGCGGTCGTCGCTTTTTCCGCCGCCGATGTTTATGCGCTGGCCGAATTTATGCGCCGTCAACGCGGCGGTACGGCGGTGGTTATGGGCGCGCTATCGCCCCGCGCGCGCAACGCGCAGGTAGGCATGTATCAGGCGGGAGAGGTCGATTATATCGTCGCAACCGACGCGATCGGCATGGGATTGAATATGGATATCGACCATGTGGCGTTTTCCACCATCCGCAAATTCGACGGGCGCAACGTGCGGCAATTGCGCGCATCGGAAATGGGCCAGATCGCCGGCCGGGCCGGGCGGTATATGCGCGATGGCACGTTCGGCACAACGGCGGACGAAGGATCGTTGCCCGATCATCTGGCCAAAAAAATCGAAGGGCATAAGTTCGATCCGGTGCAAATCGTTTATTGGCGCAACAGCAAATTGGATTTTTCTTCGGTAAAAGAATTGCAATATACGCTGAATGCGCCGCCGCCGCGCGAATTTTGCAAACGCCCGACGGGACTGGAGGATCAAGAAATTCTGGAACGCATGGCCGAAGACCAAGGTATTATGCAATTGGCGCAAGGATACGAATCGGTAAAATTGCTGTGGGAAGTTTGCCAGGTTCCCGATTACCGCAAATTGCTGACTGAAATTCACGCGCGTTTTTTAATGCAGGTTTATATGAATATCGTCACGGGCCATGGCCATATCCCGCACACCTTCATCGAAAAACAAGTCGCGAATCTGGATCGGTATGATGGCGATATGAATGCGATCATGACGCGTTTGGCCCATATTCGCACATGGAATTACATATCGAATCGCGGCGATTGGGTGGAAAATCAGGCGGAATGGAAAGAACGTTGCCGCGATATCGAAGATCGTTTGTCCGATGCGCTGCACCTGGAATTGACCCAACGTTTCGTCGACAAACGCATTGCCGTGTTGATGAAAAAATTGGACGAAAACGCCGAATTCACCGCCGATGTAAACAGTGCGGGCGATGTTTTGGTTGAAGGACAATTTGTTGGGCGTCTGGCCGGTTTTCGGTTCCAACCCGATCAAGATGTTTTGCAAACCGTCAGCAAACCGATCAAGATCGCCGCGCGCAAGGCGATTTTAGGGCATTTACCAAAACAAGTTGAAAAATTGGTATCAGAAGAAAAACCGGCGCTGACATTGGCGCGCAATAACGAGATTTTATGGCATGGCAAGCCGGTGGCAAAATTGAACGCGGGCAAGGATATTTTATCGCCCGCCGTGCATGTGATTGGCGATGAAGAAATGGATGCGGGGCTGCGCGCCAAAGCGGCAGAGCCGATTGAAAAATGGATTAATTCGTATTTGCGCGAACATTTGACCGATTTGTATAATGTAAAACAATTGCCTGCCGAAGGCGCGTTGCGCGGGTTGATATTCCAATTGGTTGAAAATCTGGGCGGCTTGCCGATGAATAAAGTCCGCGCCAGCGTTGGGGAATTGCATAACGATGCCAAAAATATGCTGGAAGAAGCCGGGTTCGATATCGGCCATCATTCGATCCACGGCAAAAATTTGAACGCGCCACGCCAAACGATATTGCGCGCGCAATTATGGGGCCTGTTCCATAACCGTATGCACGGCGCGGCGAATCTCGCTGGAAAAATATTGGCGCAGACCGACGATAAAATTTCCGGCGACGATGCGATAGCGGCCGGATTTATCAAAGTGAATCAGATTTATGTCCGCGCCGATAAATATGAACGTATCGGCGATGTTCTGGCCGATCATTTGCGGCGAAAAAAGCCGGTTAAAATTCGCGATATCAAATCGCTGGCCACAATCAACGCGCATCAATTATGGCAAATCGCCGAGGCGCAGGGGTTTATCGCCAAAAAAATAGATCACGGCGTGATTGTTCAGGGGCGCAGAAAACAATCCGAGAAAAAGAAACAGAAATCCGAAAAGCCGGATGACAAATCGCCTTTTGCAGTTTTAAAAAATTAACGGCTGCCGCGTTCTAATCTGGCTTTATCGGCTGCGTCTGCGGGTTTTGAGGGTGCGTCATTCCCTTCATATCCAATTACTCTTTTGTTGTGCGGTTCTGCCGGGTGTCCGCTAAAATTCATACTGATGGCGCAGACGGTTCCAATAGCTAAGGATAAAACTACAAATGTAACCGCCGCATCTCGAATCGGAGTAGGTAAGCCGCTAGTTTCCGAGCCAAATGTTGGAGTACCAAATGAAGCAGTTGTATTAGCACGCATGAAATCTCTCCCTTATTATTTTCTAAGCGAAACTATGCAATTTCCGGCTATGCCCGTCAATTGGGTTTATATTCTTACAATTTGCCGATTGTGAATATTATTTGGCTTTGCAGCAGAAAATAACCCGGGATTGACTAGAATCAATGATCGCTGTAACTAATACGTATTAAATAGATACAATAATAAGGGATACAATGACTTACGTCGTCACCGAAGCCTGCATTCGTTGCAAATATATGGACTGTATCGAGGTTTGCCCCGTCGATTGTTTTTACGTCGGCGAAAATATGCTGGTGATTCACCCCGATCAATGCATCGATTGCGGCGTGTGCGAACCCGAATGCCCGGCCGAAGCGATTATTCCAGATACCAAACCCGAGGCAGAAAAATGGCTGGAACTAAACCGTGAATATTCCGAAGTCTGGCCGAATATCACCAAAAAGGGCGAAGCCCCTGCGGATGCCGATCAATGGAAAGGCAAACCGGATAAAATGCAGCATTTCGATCCGAAGCCAGGCAAGCCATAAAGCTTGTAGTTTTTCTTAAAAAGATATAATCTTCGCGCTAAGTATATTATTAGCGGGAGATATATTATGGCTAAGCCAACCACCTCCAAACCCTCACCGGCCGTTACGGTTCAAAAGACGCCGCCAAAACCGGTCGGATGGGCGATAACGGCAATTACTGCGATTGGCGGTGTTGCCATTGCCACCTTCTTTGCGATTCATTATCAAAGCGAACTCGGCGATACACGGGCGATGTTGACAGGGGCAAACAAAAATTTGGCGGATGCCGAACATGAAAACTCCAGACTGAAGCTTGTGATAGATTATCAAAAAGCGCGGTTAGAACAGCCTTTGCGGCGCATGACGAATGCGGCAAGTTATATTATATGTCCAGACCCGACAAATCCCGCCGAACAGATTATTTTCGGGATTCGCGGTTATTGGAATGAATCGCAAACCGCATTGGGCGGTGTGTTTTTAGTGCGCGGCCGGCCGATGCAAGATGCCTATGTCGTGGTGCAAGGTCAAAAGCCGCAATCCTTATCATGGATGGAACCGATTTCGCCATATGAAGCAATGACGACACTAGGCTTGTCCCGTGTGCAAAGCTTGCTGGGCAAAGTAACGGCGGACCCGGACAGTTTATCGATTGTTCAATTTCCAACATTTCAGGCACAAGCGCGCGCGATGTTGCAGCAAATTCTAACCGTTCCCGCCGACCAATTGGACAGAGCGCGTCCTCCTGTCACCAGTACTGCGGAAAGTATGCCATTAATCGTTCAACCAATTCAGCCAGAACCGCAATGGAGGCCGCTGCCAAAATCAAAACGGGGATTTCAACCGCAGGACGATGGGCAAGAACCCAAAGATCCAGCAAAACCGTTTTCCTTATTGCCGGGAAAATCGCAATCTGTTCCAGTTTGCGTTTTAGCGGAAATATCCGGATCGTATCGCCGCCGCGCTTAGTGCGTTCTGCCAAGGTGCAATCTATTTCCGATTGCTGCGGCAATTTGTTGGCGGTGTCTCCAGGCGGCGCCGACAATCATGAATGCCATTAATCCTGGCCAGCTGATCAATTCTATTGCCCTGTACAAGGCGCTTGGCGACTCGTTGTCCCAGCCATCCTCTGCGGTTGCCGATCTTTCACTTTCACTCATTATTCCACTCCATCGTACTTTTTTAAATTTTTTGATTAATATTGATTAGGTGCTTATTATATTAATGCACAAATAAAGCAAAGTATATTTGTGGATGCCAATTGCCGTCGCAAATTCACGTTGAAATTAACCAATTTTTCTGCTATATATTTCACGTTCGGAATATAATATTAATTATAATATTACCGAAAACATGGAAAGGTTGGAATTAAATATCATGTCTAAAGCAAAAGCCGCGAAAAAAGCAACTACTGCAAAGAAAAAAGCTCCAGTAGCTAAGAAAGTTGCTAAACCAGTAGCAGGGATTAAGAAGCAAACTGCTAAACTTATCACCAAGAAACCGAGCAATTCGAATACCGCTCCGGCAAATGCCCCGAAAACGGCAAAGCCAGGTACCGCCCCGATGGCGGGTATCAAAATGATCGATACCAAGTCGATCATGGCTAAATCGAAATTGAAACCGGCCCAGGCCGCAAAAATGGCGGAACCCGCCTTCGCCGCTAATGATTTCGTCGTGTACCCAACCCATGGCGTTGGTTTGGTCAAAGGCGTTGAAGTTCAGGAAATCGCCGGCCACAAGCTGAAACTATTTGTGATCGAAATCGAAGGCGCGAAAATGACCATTAAAGTTCCGGTAAACAAAGCCGGCAACGTTGGCCTGCGCCGCTTGTCGTCGCGCAAGGAAATGGGCGTGGCGCTGGAAAAATTGAAAATCAAGGCTCGCGTTCGCCGCACCATGTGGTCGCGCCGCGCCGCCGAATACGAAGCGAAAATCAATTCCGGCGACCCGACTCAAATCGCCGAAGTCGTGCGCGAATTATATCGCAGCTCGACCCAGCCGGATCAGTCCTATTCCGAACGTCAGATTTATCAAAACGCTTTGGAACGCCTGTCCCGTGAAGTCGCTGCCGTGGATCGCAGCAATGAAGCGCAAGCGGTCGAAAAGATTGAAGGCATTTTAAAAGCTGCCTAATTGATTGATTTTAGATGATATCTTCCAAAGGGGCCGGTAGCCAAACCGGCCCCTAAGTGTTTGAAAAAGAAAAATTTATGCACCCCTTGTTATCCACTTATACAATGCTTATGTCTTAAGTTGACAAGACTAGTCAACAATTTACCACAATTCTGCTTAACACTGTTGGCGAAGTTAAATTGTTCCACGTGGAACAATTCTTAGGTCCCAAGTTGGAGGTTCTGATGGGTAGCAATTATCACAATAAATCCAAAGATGCCGACATGCAATTCATTCGCCAGTCGATGCGGATCAGTTTGCTGAGTAAGGAAGAAGAGTTGAAGCTGGCGAAAGCCTGGCAGAAAAAACGCGATCAAGCCAGTTTGCATAAATTGGTCAGCGCCTATATGCGTCTGGTGATCGCCATCGCGCACAAATTCCGCGTCTATGGTTTGCCGGTCAGCGACATGATTCAAGAAGGCAATATCGGCCTGATGCAGGCGGCGATGCGGTTCGATATTGCGCGCAACGTTCGTTTTTCGACTTATGCGTCGTGGTGGATTCGCGCGCAGATTCAGGATTATATTTTACGCAACTGGTCGATCGTCCGCACCGGAACGACGGCGGCGCACAAATCGCTGTTTTTCAATTTCAACCGGCTGCGCGCAAAAATCGACGGTACCGCCTCACGCGGGTTGACCGATCATGACCGTGGGCGGATTGCCAAGGAACTTGGCGTCAATCAAATCGACGTGCATCATATGGAACAGCGATTGTCCGGCGGCGATTATTCGTTATCGAATGTTTTGAACGAAGATTCAGAATCGACCGCCCAGGATTTTCTCGCCGATACGCGTCCGACGCCGGAACAATATGTGACCACCAAATACGATCACATCACCAGATCGCACTGGCTGAACGAGGCGCTGAATACTCTGTCGGAACGGGAGCGTTTTATTATAACCCGCCGCCGCTTGGCGGAAGAAGGCGATACATTGGAAGTCTTAGGCGAAAAAATGGGCGTCAGCAAAGAACGCGTGCGCCAGCTTGAAACCCGCGCGATGCAAAAACTGGAAGTTCATTTGCGCAAATCGGTTCCTTCGCCGCAAGACCTGTTTGAAGAATAATCAGGTTTTCTTTTGCCTTGTCCGTTTGCCTTTAACGGGCTTGGCGGTTGGTGCTGGTTCCAATATTTCCAGCAATTCCGGATGGGTCAGCGTAATGCTTGGCCCATTTTTATTTTCTACGAATCCGCGCACCCGCACGCGGATTCCTTCCAAATCTTTGGGTTTTATTTTCGCGGCGGTAAATAAGGCGCGCGCAGTCGGCGGAATTACCGCAGTGAAATCTTTTTTCCAGTCTATGTCGAAATCCAAGTAAATAGTTTTCTTAACTTCCGCCGTATATAGAACCTTGCCTTCAACAACCTGCACCTGATCCCAATATTTTTTGTCGAGCACTTGTTCCGGCGTCAGCACCTTAAATTCCGGCAGCGCCCAAAGACCGTTGCCGTATCCGCGCGCATCGCGATCAAGGGCCATCAATTCCGCCGCAATGACACGATTGTCCGGCGCGCTAAGCGCACGCGCATGCCCTTGTTGCACGATCGCATGGGCATAAGATAATCCGTCCATGGTAAAAGGGTAGGCGAGGATGCGGCCATACCGGTCCTGTTTCGCCGTGCCATAAAATATTTGCACTTGCGCGGATGGCGAATGATCGAGGCCGGAAAATTCCCCCACATATTTTTTTGCCTGCGCGGCATAGGAATTTGGAATATCGATGCCGAGAATTTTGACCGTGCGGCCATCCTGCAGTTTCAACAAATCCCCGGCCAATACTTCGGTAACGGTTTCCACCGGCCCTTTGATCAGGGCGGGATCAAGCCGCGCTTCATCCGATAATGTGTCCGCATAAATATTGCCGCCGACCATAAGAGCCAGTATAATCGCCAACGACACAAAAATTTTTCCGGAGAATTGCATTGGATCTTTTCCCACCGATTAAGCCATACGACCACGGCATGTTAGCATTAGATTCGACCCATGTCATGTACTGGGAACAATGCGGCAATCCGAATGGGGTTCCGGTTTTATATCTGCATGGCGGCCCGGGCGCCGGCGCGGGCGAAGACGCGCGGCAGTTTTTCAATCCTGAATTTTACCGCATCATTATTTTCGATCAACGCGGATCCGGCCGGTCCAAGCCGCTGGGAGAAGTCAAGGATAACACCACCCCGCATCTGATTGCGGATATCGAAACCTTGCGCAAAATGCTGGATGTAGAGCAATGGCTGGTATTCGGGGGATCGTGGGGCAGCACGTTGGCGTTGATGTATGCCGAAAGTCATCCGCAACCGGTGCTGGGCTTGATATTGCGCGGCATATTTTTGGGCCGGCCGCCGGAAATAAGATGGTTCTTGCATGGCAGCGGCGATTTTTTCAACGAAGCCTGGAAAGAATTGGTTGCCGCGATTCCGGAAAATGAACGCGCCGATTTATTGACGGCTTATCACAAACGGATTCATTCATCCGATCCGGCGGTAATGTTGCCGGCGGTGCGCGCGTTCAGCAAATATGAAGGTTCGTGTTCCAAATTATTGCCGGATTCGGCTTTGATACAGAATTTTGAATCGGATCATATCGCCATCGGCCTTGCGCGGATGGAGACGCATTATTTTCAAAATAATTTATTCATGCCGGACAATTTCATTTTAAACAATATCGCAAAAATCCGCCGCATTCCCGGCATCATCATCCAAGGGCGCTACGATATGGTTTGTCCGCCGGTTTCCGCGTTCGATTTGAAAAATGCCTGGCCGGAGGCGGAATTGCAAATTATCGAAGGCGCCGGCCATTCGCGGTCGGAGCAGGGGATCCGGCACGCGCTTTTGGCCGCAACGCGGCGTTTTGAAGACATTTTACGCCCGAAATAGGCCGATTATCGCCGCGCCTATTGCAAAACCATGGATTCGGATGCTATACAAAGATCCGTATAATCTATTGAAAATCAAAAGGTTCCCATGCGTTTTGTCCGTTTTGCCATTCTTGCCTTTGTTGTGCTTTGCGTCGCTTCTGCTGCTTATGCCGCTCCGATGCCGCGCCGGGAGAATCCTGATCTAGTAACCTTCAGCGCCGGCGAATATGATGTGTTCGACGATAAAAAAGCGGCTGAGTTCGTTTTAGAATATCGCGTCAAATCCTGGAACTGGAATACCATGTCGCCGCTGGTTGGAATTATGGCAACCACCGATGGCGCGGTGTATGGATTCGCCGGTTTGGGTTTCGATTGGTTTATCAATAAAAACTGGGTAGTCAATCCGAATTTCGCCGCTGGCGCTTATCATAACGGATCGGGCAAGGATTTGGGCAGCGCGATTGAATTCCGGTCCGGTCTTGAACTAAATTATGTCATGGAAGACCGCGCCCGTCTGGGTCTTGCATTCAATCATATTTCCAATGCCAGCATCGGCGACGAAAATCCGGGCACGGAATCGTTGCTGCTGACTTATTCCATGCCAATTGGCTGGTAATTTAGCGGTTATAAAAATTAAACCCGGCTTTCGCCGGGTTTTTTATTGTTAACGGACATCGCGCTCTATCGTTCGGCGCGTTACCGCAGGCCGGGAAGAAAGGTTTGCATTGTCCGGTTTCCATTCCACGCCCCTTGGATACCAGGGCACCAGGTCGGTTAATTGCTGTTCTGTAAATCGATTGTTTATAGTCGCTCCGGCTTCATCAATTAAAATGGCGGAAAAGTTCGATTGGCCGGATTGTTTTGACGGTAAGGCAATTATAAAAACCCGCGCCGCCGGAACTTCTTGATCCGTTGGAAGTCCCAGCCAAATTTCCCGGTCCGGCGCCAACAACAAACGCATGCCGGTATGCAAAGGATTATATGCTTTGGCAGCGGCGGCAGTAATGCCTAATGCCGGGTCGGCTTGCAATCTAAAGCGCATATCGTCCGCCATCGAGCTTAGCCGCGACCGATCCTTCATTAATTCAAAATCGGTCTCGCCAATCTGGGTTGCCGCCGTGTCGGCAGAAGTGGGATTCAGGCATAAGCCCAGGCTACAGGCAACAACGAACAAAGCGGTTGCCGCACCCCACTGCATCGTAACGGATAACTTGGAATCTTGCGGTAAAAGAAATTTTGCCAAACAACACCTGATCGTTATTTCTAATTCGAATCAAACCATACTTATATCGTGGCCACAATGGTTTTTCGGATAAGATTCTTGCTTTTTAAGAGAGGCGACAGGCGTAGTTTTAAAGGACGAAGCAAAATGGCGTCCCCGAGATGATGCTTTTTATGTATACGCGCGACGCGCAGTCGCCAGTCGGCTCCGAATTCTTTATGACTCGTCCTGCGTAGCTCCGAAGGAGCGAAGCGGGATGGCGTCCCCGAGATGATTCGAACATCCGACCTAGCGTTTAGGAAACGCTTGCTCTATCCAGCTGAGCTACGGGGACCCTTACACAATTTATTTCCCTGCTGCCTGTCCTCCGAAGCTCGGAACGAGCGAAGGAGGAAGCTACGGGGACTCATATGTAGGCGATTATAGATTTTCTGTGGCGTGTTGGATAGGGTGCTTATTTCCCATTCTTTGCCGGTTTTACGGCATCAATTGGATCCGCATCGTTCGCAACACGCTTGTACCTTCGCAAATTATCGATGATATTTTGCGCATAACCCGCACCGTAACGCATTTCCAGAAACGCATATAATTCCGCCTCGCTGTGATCGTTGCCGATCGGACTTTGCGGAAAATCCTGATTAAATAAATCCGAGGAATTGCGTGACGGGGGAGTACCATCTGTGTGTTGCGTCATATTTAAAGGCCTTCTGAATTGGGCGGGGGTTGATTTGATGGTTAAAATCTTAAACCCAAATGGTTAACGAACGGTAAATTTTGCCTTCCAATACGCTATGATGCATGGTTGTGGCATAAAAAATTGAATTTATGCGTTGTTTATGCCGCGGCGCCGTTAACCTTTTGAAAAAAAACAATTTATGGTTGTATTTCGGTTTTGCCGACGGGTTGGCTTACGGCAAAGATGGCCGATACCACTAAGAATATGCCCAAGTACTGCATAAATTCGATGTGTTCGCCCAAAATCCATATCGCACCTAAAACTGCCGCAACCGGTTCCAGTTTTAAAACCAGGCTGACACGCAGCGCGGTAATTTTTTTAATCGCGACGAAAAAACAAATTTGGCCAAGCAAGGACAGGCACAGGCTGAATACCATTAAGCTCCATCCGGTAGCGTCGCCGATGGGCGGAAGCGCGATTCCATGTACAATCGACAAAACAGAAAACGCAATTGCCGGAATAAAACTGAGATGGACGGTGAATACCAACGGATCCTTGGATTGCAAAATCTTGCCGCTGATAAAAAGATAAGTGGCGATTAAAATTCCGGCGCAAAACGCCATCGTGGCGCCCATCCAATTAAAATCGCTTTGCATAATTTTATCCGGCTGGATCACCAGCGCCAGGCCTGCAAAAGCGGTCAGCAGCGATAACAGGAATGCGCGCGTCAATTGTGTTTTATCCAGCCATATATGCAAAGCCGCCAGAATCAACGGGTATAAAAAGACCAACATGGTCACTGGGGCGATATCGAGATACTGAATCGCACTGTAATGCAGCCAGCTAAAGCTTAGGAAAATAATGCTGATGGCGGCGGCCGGGCGGTAATCCGAGATGCCGGTCCATAATTTGTGACCCAGAAAATGCAGGACGATGCCAACCCCAAAACATTGCACCAGCCGGCCCACAGCCATGAAAGAATAAATATCCATGCCGTGGGTATAAATGGATTTGGCCAGGGGGGCCTGAATGCCAAAACAAATGGCCGCGATAACGGCCAACAAGCAGCCATTCCAGAAATCCTGGCGGGATAATGGGGGGCTCATTTTCCTTCCTTGCGCCAGGCCAGCAAAAGCAGGATCGAGCCCAATAATAAATAAGCCAATGGCGGAATTACGGCGGTTTGTTTGATGCCGGTAATGCTGTAATTGTTGTTTTTCTTGACGCCGATCCAGCGGTGCCCGGACAGGGAACGATTGCCTTCCAAATGGCGGATATCGGGAATGCCGTCTTCGGAAATCCACCGTATCGAACCGTTGGTGGACTCGACAAAATTATTCAATTTGTCTTTGGATGACCGCAAATCGGAATATTCCAGCGGGTTTAAACCGCCGACGCCGACCATGATGGTTTGCTTGTTGTTGGCAATGCGGTAAACGCCGGTTTTGGTGACGTTGATTTTTGTGCGCGCTAGGCCTGGCGATTCTTCGGTCAGAGTCACTTGTTCGGTTTCATTGCCTGGTTTTGTTAGAACGATATTATTATCGCTTTGCATCAGGCTGCGCTGGGTGATTGAAATCGTGTGGCCTTGCACTTCGGCGCTTAGATCGTTTTCTTCCAGTTGCGGTTCTTTCATCAGCCAGTGCGACAGGCGGCGCAGCAATTCCGAATGCGGTCCGCCGCCGGCGTAACCGCGCGCCCATAACCAGATTTGATCGGAAAATAATTGCGCCACGCGTCCTTGGCCGACGCGGTCCAGCACCAATAATGGCCGGTTTCCGGCGCCATCCATAATCACCGTGCCACGGCGGATCTGCGCATCCATTTGCCGCAGCCATGGCCCCCATTTGCTGGTTTTATTGTCTTTGGACAGGCCCGGCAGGCCGGAAGTAACCGGATGGCGTAACCCATCGCCGGTTAATGTGGGAACGAACTCCGCATCGATAGTTTTCTGCGCGGTGGCGGTTGGCAGAATCGTCCCGACCGGCGTATCAAATAAACTTAAAGACACGTCGGGAACCGGGCCTTCGGCATCCAACACCGCGCCGCCTTTTTCGACGAACTCGACAATATTCAGCATATATTCATTCGGCAAAACGCTAAGCCGGCGGTAACGGTCGAAAATAATCAAGTTGAAATCGTATAATTTATCCTCGAACAATTCCTTGGTGGGGAATGCGATCAGCGACAATTCTTCGGTTGGAATCGAATCCTGTTTTTCCGGCGGACGTAAAATAGTGAAATGAACGAGATCCACCGAAGGATCGGATTTCAGGAAATTGCGCCATACCCGCGTGCCGGGATGAGGATCGCCGGAAATCAGCAACACACGCAACCGGTCGCGCACGCCATTGACGGTAACGACCGCATGGTTATTTTCATCGGATAATTCCGATGCGCCTTTTGGAATGGACAATTCGAATATATTCGGGCCGGCATGATTAATAGTCAGCGGAATTTCAACATCCCGCCCGGCGGGGATGGCTTGGTTTTGCACCACGTCGCCATCGCTGCGCAACGATAACATTACGGTGCTTTCGGCATTTAAATCGTCTTCGATATGGACGGTAATTTTTTGCGGCTGGCCGACAATGCCGAATCCAGGGCTGCGAATGATTTTTAAACGCCGGTCGTGTTCGCCGGGACTGCCGGTCAGCAATGCGTGGAAAGGTACGCCATTCAATTCATTCTGTCCGACGGGAACGTCGTGAATTTGCCCGTCCGTAATCAATACCACCGCGCCCAGATGGGTTTTTGGAATATCGCTTAAACCGCGCGCGATCGCGCCAAACAACATCGTGCCGCCCTGATCTTCGGGATTGTCGGCAACGGTGATAACGCGGTAATTGATATTCTCGGCTTCGCCCAATTTATTTTCAATCTCGCGGCGGATTTTTTCTGTCTCCGCGTCGCGGTTATTGATTTGATTGCTGGTCGATTGATCGACCACCACCAAAACCGTGTCGGGCTTGGTTTCGCGGATTTCCTCGACCAGGCTGGGATTGGCCAGCATCAACAGGAACAGCGTAAGCGCCGATACGCGCCAGATCCAGCCGCGCGCGCCTTTGACGATGGCATAAATAGACAAAATGGCAGCCAGCGCGATCAACGCGATCATCAGCCAGTTAGGCATCAGCGGAAAAAACCGGATCAGGAGTTCGGGATTATGGTTCATTGCCCAAACGCTCCAAAATTGCGGGGACGTGGACTTGATCGGATTTGTAATTTCCGGTCAATGCGTACATCACCAAATTCACCCCAAATCGCCGCGCCATTTCCCGCTGCTGCTCGCCGCCCGGCACCACTGGAAACATCGGTTTGCCGGTTTTATCGACCGCCCAGGCGGCTGCCCAGTCTTCTGTGCCGACAATCACCGGCGATACGCCGTCGAAATAACTCGACTCGCTATCGACCAGCCAAAGGGTTTTGTCGTTCCAGCGGCCGGGCCATTCTTTTAATAAATAAAAACTGCGCAGCAGAACGTGATTTTTATCGATGGTATTCAAAATCGGAATATCGATATTCTGAAAATAATTGGCCAGGATATTTTGCGAAATCGATGCGCCGTTGCCGTCGCGCGTGTCGATGACGATCATTCCGCCATTATGCAAATAATTATTGATCCGGTACGTTGCGGTTGGCGACAAAATCGGCGCATTCGGCGCGACCGGCCAGTATAATAGCGGATAAAAAGCCAGCTCGTCCTTGTCCGGATCAAGGCCGATCGGCCCTTCGGCTTCTACCGCCGTGCGGGAACGCAAAACGCGCGATAGGCCGGCAAGTCCGGCCTCGCTGACCCGGTCGATTTCCTGCACATAGGTTTTGATGTACGCCAGACGCAGATGTTTCGCGGCTTCCATTGCGGTTTGATCGGCCATCGCAGGGGACGAGGCGAATAAAATGCCGAGCGCAATCGCGGAAATCCAGGAACGCTGCAATCCCGGCAAAAGACCGCGAATATTGAGGCCAATAATCATATCGATCAGCGCCAGCAACGCGGCGAGCAAATATAATATTGGGCGAACGTCCTTTTCGCGGCTTTTCAGATCGCTCATCAATTCGACGTCTTTTGGCAACGCGGTTACCGGTTCCATCGCGGCGGTATGATCGCTGAGGTTGAACGCTTTTTTATCCGTGTCGGTGCCATAATATCCGGGCGGCAAAATCGGGCTGGCGCGGCGGGTAATCAATTCTTCGGCCTGTATAGTTTTAACATAAGAAGGCGGCGCTTGCAGTTGACCGAATCCATCCAGCATTTGGTGCAAATTCAACCCGCCTTCGTTGCCTTGGGCGATAATGCCTTGGCTGCTCCAGATCAAGCGTTGCAACATTTCAACGAACAGCCCCGATAAAATCAAATTCGACCAATTGTGATTCGCGGCGACATGAAAAAAGGCCAATTGCCCGTCGCCCAATTTATCCCCAGTTACCAGCGGCGTACCGTCTTGCAGCGAAGCCCAAGTCTTGCCGGCCAAATCCGGCGTTGGCGTGGTCAGCAATTGCTTGTTGACCTTGATATCGCCTGGCACTTGCAATCCTGCAAAAGGCCCGATTTCCGGCATAGGCGCCAGCGCCAAAGGTTCCGACCAGGAAAGATTGCCGCTGAGGTTGCGCGGTTTATCGTGAATCGGAACCGGCAGCAATTTGGTATTGGACTGCAAATTGTCTCCCGCAAAACGGATCAGCAATCCGCCTTTTTTGACCCAATCCTCCAATTGCACGGCCTCGGTATCGGTTGGATTGTTGGCATCGGTTAAAATAATCGCGGCGACATTGGCTTTTAATACTTCATCGATATCGCCATGGATAATATCGGCGAATGGCGTGATCGCGCGTTCAATAAAATATAAATCGTCCAGCAACGGCTTGCTGGAATCCATCGCTTGCGTGGTCACAATTCCAACCGGATGCTGGCGGCCCATTTCATCCATCAAATACGTCGTTGCGGCATTGACTTGTTCGGTCAACACCACGCGCGATATTTTATTTTTCACGTCCAGCGGCAAATCCAATTTTGCCTTGGCGGTATTTTTGTCTTTTTCGAACGATATTTCTTTTTGGCCCATGGCGCGGCCATCTTCGTCGAACGCTTGTACCAGAATATTGGCGGGCATTAATGCGGATTCAAATGGCAAGGTGCGGCGCGCGACAAGATCGATCCCGCCCACGGCCCAGGGATCGGCGGATAACATATATATTGGCTGATCGCCGCGCAGAATAAAATGAACCCGGCCGGCGCTGCTTAGTTTGTCCATCAATTCGTAAAAATTCTCGCTCATCAATCCGCCGCTGAACCAGAATATGTCCGGATTCGGCACCAGTTTTTTCGCCGACACATCGCGCATTGCTAAATCGTAACGCGCCGCCCATGGCAGGGGGCGCAATCCTTTGACGATTTGTTGCGCTTCGGCGGCGGCCAGATAATCGGTGGCAAAACCGAATTTGCTGTCGGGGTTTGGCGCGGTCGTGATAATTTGCACCGGTTTGTTTTCCCGCTGAGCTACATCCAGAATTTGTTGAATCTGCTGGCCGGTGGAATTCCAGTTCCGCGCCGCTGACCAACTGTTGTCGATCACCAGTAAAATCGAATTGCGCGTGGTCAATTGCTGTTCCGGATTCAATACCGGATGCGATGCGCCCAGAATGACCAAAACAATTAAAATAATCCGCAGCAATAACAGCCACCATGGCGCGCGGCGCGGGGTGTCTTCCTGCTGCTTTAAGAATTTTAAAAGACGAATTGCCGGAAACTCAATATGTTTTGGGGCTGGCGGCGTAAATCGCACGATCTGCCACAAAATTGGCAGGATAATCAAAGCCAGCAAGTGCCACGGCGATAGAAACGCGATAAAGCCGAGGGAAAACATTACACCACCCGCCGTTCGGACAGAGTCATATATAATTCCATCAATGCTTTTTCAGGGGGCCGGTCGGTGCGGTGGAAACTGTAACTCCATCCGGCTTGCTTGCAAACCAATTCAACGCCCTGGCGGTGCGATTCCGCCCGGCGCGCATACGATTCACGCAACGCATCGGCGCGTTTTACCTCGAGCCAGCCATCGTCTTCTTCCAGGCCTTCGAATATCGCGCGGCCACGGAATGGCAAATCGATTTCCGCCGGATCGAATACCTGTAAAATATGCCCCTTTACGCTGATCGCGGCATAAGATTGGATCAATTTGCGGATATCGCGGATGGGGGACAGAAAATCGCCGATGAAAACCACTTGAGAGTGCCGCGGCAGAATATAATAAGGCGGCAAATTGTCGGTGCGGCGCTTTTCATCGATCATAAATTCCGTGGCGCGGTACAATCCGTGCTTGCCGGTCATTGGCGGCAGTCCCGATGCCAGGATGGCAAACCGTTCGCCGGATCTTGCCAGCAAAGCGATAATCGCCAACAGCAATAACGCGCCGCGGCGAACCTTGGACGGGAATTTCTTTTTCGACCGGTATACCATCGACATGGATGTATCGGCCCATAGCCACAAAGTTTGCGGCGCTTCCCATTCTTTTTGCCGGACGAACAAATCTTCGGCGCGCGCGGAACGGCGCCAATCGATAATCGCCGCCGGATCGCCGGGTAAATAAGGGCGATATTGCCAGAAATTGTCGCCTTGTCCCGCGCGGCGCAAGCCGTGCAAGCCCTGTGCGACCGTGGCGGCAATTTTCTCCGCTTCCAGCAACAGCGGCGGCAGGCGCGAAGCCAAAGCTTCGGCGCGATTTTGAATCTTTAGCGGGTTGACCGGCATGAATTAGCGCAATGGTTCAAGCAAGCGATTGATAATACTGTCGATGGTGACGCCTTCGGCGCGCGCGGCGAAATTAAGCGCCATGCGGTGGCGTAAAATCGGGTGGGCCAGGGCGATGATGTCGTCGACCGACGGCGACAAGCGGCCTTGCAACATGGCGCGGGCGCGGCAGGCCATCATTAATGCCTGGCTGGCGCGTGGGCCAGGACCCCAGGCGACATAGGATGTCACATCGTCGAATTCGCTGTCGTTCGGACGGCCGGCGCGGACCAAGGTTAGAATCGCATTCACGAAATTTTCGCCAACTGGCATGCGGCGCAAGATATTTTGTCCTTGAAGCAACTGATCCGGCGTAATCACGGCTTGCGGCTTGGCTTCGTCCGCGCCAGTGGTGGTCAGCAGCATTTTATGTTCGGCTTCGCGGTCCGGATATCCGACATCGATTTGCAGCAAAAAACGATCCAATTGCGCTTCGGGCAATGGATATGTGCCTTCCTGTTCCAATGGATTTTGCGTCGCCAGCACATGAAACGGCGATGGCAAATCGTAATGTTGTCCGGCAACCGATACGCGGCGTTCCTGCATGGCTTGTAATAAAGCCGATTGCGTGCGTGGGCTGGCGCGGTTGATTTCATCGGCCATCAATAACTGGCAAAATACCGGGCCTTTGATGAACCGGAAAAAACGCTCGCCGGTCTGGGATTCTTCCAAAACTTCGGAACCGATAATATCGGCGGGCATTAAATCGGGCGTACATTGAATACGTTTGTCCAACAATCCCGTGACCTGGGCGATGGTTTCAACCAATTTGGTTTTGGCAAGACCGGGCACGCCAATTAACAATCCATGTCCGCCGGCCAATAAGGTGATCAAAGTTTGCTCGATCACTTCGGCCTGGCCGAAAATGACCCGCGACACCATATCGCGCGCGTGCTGAAACTTCTTTCCTAAATTTTCGATTTCTCGGATGGTTTGCTGAACGTCTTGCGATGGATGGGTCGGTGGAAGATCGGTGGGCACGGATGGCTCCTTAACAGGCTTTGGGGGAAAAGCAATTTATATCAGTATCTTATACGCGCACCAATTCTGCCAGTAAACATTGCAATTGTCATAAAAAATCAACATGATTATGGCATAAAGCCGTTGTTTAATTGGATATAGAGAGAATATGACTAAAGTAACCAGACAGCCGTATAATGCGATCGATTTAAAAGGTTTAATCGGTCGATGCCGATCCATCGTCAACCGCAATGGGGACTTGGGCATCGATGTTGCTCACGCGTTTTATTGGATTCTACGCGGTCGTCCCCTTGCAGAAATTGTGGATCTGCATCCAGCGGCCGATATGGACGGTGTGGTGTTCCCATTTATACGATCTTATCTTTCTGCCATTACGGCGGAAAATTGCGATCAATTAATTGGGAATCGCGCCGAACGATTAAAAATTTTAGAAAAAATAAAAGCAACCCAAGCAGGGGCCACATTTTATAATCTGAACGTTGTCGATAAAGACCCCAATTTGCCGTGGGAAGTTATTGAACAGGTTGATAGTAAATGGAATATAAGAATAGGGGAGCGGAAAGAAGCGAAACCTAAACGGTTCGTTCCAAAAAAAACCGCCGCAACGAATGCCGCCGATCCAACTTGTGTCGGCCATGTTAGTAAAGTGGTTGTTGTCCCTGTATTGCTGCCATTGCCAATGGCGGTGTCACGTCCAAGAGCGATTCGAACAAGTTTCCGAATAGATCTCACGACAACTACGCCAAAACAAAGTTTAACCGAGTTTTTACGATCCAAAGGCTGTAGAAATTTTGCCGATGCGATTAGAGAGGTATGCAGACATATCGGACTTTCTTTGATTTGTGATGATATCTTAGCAAGATTTAGCGTATCACCCCAATCGGGTAGGTTAACTATTCAGAGAAGTGCGGGAAGTAAACAAAGCATGTTGTTATTTAATGGTGGCTTCTCGGAATATTTCACATCCTCCGCTTCGGCCGACGATGCAGCACAAAGAATTTTTAATGTGGTTAATGCGCTAGCCAAACCCGAAACTGTTACTGCTTCAGAAGCTTTAGGTTATACTAGACGATCCATACCATCCGAATTAGCGCCTGGCGGCAAAAGCGTTCATGCAGTCAGAGCTGCTGTTTGCGCGCGGTAATAATTTTTATTCCCGACTTTTTCTTATCAGCCACATAGTTGCGATGATTTTATAAGCGTGATAGGTTCGGGGTATGACCGCGCCGACCATCAATCTTCCGTCCGAAATGAACAATGATTCTATCACCGCCGTGCTGCGCGCGCTGACGGCGGATGGCCAGATAGTGCGTTTTGTCGGTGGGTGCGTGCGCGATGCGATTTTAAACCGTCCGCTGGCGGATATTGATCTGGCCACGCCGGATGTGCCGCAAAAAGTGATCGAGTTGTTGCAACGGGCGCATATTAAATTTGTGCCAACGGGCATCGATCATGGAACCATTACCGCTATTTCCGGCGCCAAGGCATATCAAGTCACCACTTTGCGCCGAGATATCGAAACGGATGGCCGCCATGCGACGGTGACTTTTACGGACAACTGGGCCGAAGATGCGGCGCGGCGCGATTTTACCATGAACGCGATATATTGCGATGGGGCGGGGCATTTGTTCGATCCGCTGGGCGCCGGGATCGAGGATGCGCGCGCGGGACGGGTGCGGTTTGTGGGAAACGCGGCTGACCGGATCGGCGAGGATTATTTACGGATTTTGCGTTTTTTCCGTTTCTACGCGCATTATGGGCAGATGGATTTGAACCGTTCGGAATTGGAAGCCTGCCGCTCTGCGGCGGCGCATCTTCAGCGCCTGTCGGCGGAAAGAGTGCGGGATGAATTTTTAAAATTGCTTGCCGCCCGTCAGGCAGCAAGAATTTTGCAACTGATGCTGGATTACGATGTTTTGCCGCAAATCATATCCGCAGCGCAATTTGCCATGATCAATTCGCTGGCCGGCTTGGAAATGCATTCCGATGCGGTAAGGCGTCTTGCGGCGTTGATGATTGAAAATCATTTGAATGCCGATGACTTGGCGGCGCGATTTAAATTGTCGAATGAACAAAAAGAACGGCTGGAGTTTTTGCAACGCGGTTTTGCGGCGCGGACAACGCCGACTCCGCAGGAATGGCAAAAAATCATATATTATGCCGGGCAGTCCCGCGCGGTTGATTTGGCGTATTTGTGGGCCGCCGAAGGATTGTGGGAAGATTATAAATTCGCGGAAAATCTGCAACTGGCGCTGCAATGGCAAGATCGCCGTTTGCCGGTTGGCGGCGAAGATTTAATCGCGCTGGGCATTCCGCAAGGCCCCAAATTGGGCGAGTATTTGGCGGCGGTGGAAAGCTGGTGGGTGGAAGGAAATTTTTCAGCCGGACGCGAGCAATGTCTGGCCCATCTCCGGCAACTGGCCGGTTTGGCGTAACGCTTCGGACAATGTAATCGCGGCGGCCAGCGCCACATTCAACGACCGGCCTTGCGACTGCGGAATAAAAATAGATTCATCGGCGGCGTCATATACTTCGCGCGGCGTGCCGGCGCTCTCGCGGCCGACAATCAAAACATCGTACGGCGCGAAGGTGAATTTTTGATAAGGCGTTTTGCCGTCCGTTTCGACCAGCACCAGGCGGCCGGTTTTTGCATTCATAAAATTGGAAAAAGAGGCGTGGCGCGTGACGGCCGCAAGGTCGATATAATCCATTCCCGCGCGCCGCAATTTTGAATCCGAAAAGGGGAAGCCGCAGGGTTCAATAATATCCAATCCCACGCCAAAACAGGCGCAAAGACGCATTAACGCACCGGTATTTTGTGGAATATCAGGCTGATACAACGCAAGCCGCATAAAGGGTCCAGGGGGTAAGGCAGGGCGATCACGATTCATGCACAATCCTATAAATGCCCTGATTTTTTTGTGCCTTTTCGATTGTAAATCGGCTAAAAACCATAGGTTATTCAACCATATAATCCAAAAATATCGCAAAGAAAATAAGAATTCTATACCAAGATCACTTTTATATAAGGACGAACGATGGCTCATTCCGCCGATAATGATAATAAAACCCGCCGGGAATTTTTGTATCTAACCACCGCCGCCGTTGCCGGCGTGGGCGTAGTAGGGACGACTTGGAATTTCATCGATTACATGAATCCATCCGCCGATGTTTTGGCGGTATCGACCACCGAAGTGGATTTGGCGCCGATCAAGGAAGGCCAGTCGATCACCGTTATGTGGCGCGGCAAACCGGTATTTATCCGCCGCCGCACGCCAGAAGAAATCAAATCGGCGGAAGCCGACGATAAAGCGGAATTGCGCGATCCGCAATCCGATGAAGCACGCGTGAAAAAACCGGAATGGTTGATCGTCGTTGGCGTTTGCACGCATTTGGGTTGCGTGCCGCTGGGACAAAAAGTCACCGACAGCCGCGGCGATTTCGGCGGCTGGTTCTGCCCGTGCCATGGATCGCATTACGACACGTCCGGCCGCATTCGCAAAGGCCCGGCGCCAAAGAATTTGGAAGTTCCAACCTATTCCTTCTTATCCGACAGCAAAATTTTGATCGGCTAATACGATTTTAATCAGGAGATTTTTTTACTATGGCCAATAATAATCCCGCCAATTTCAGCAACCCGGTCGTCAAATGGATCGATAGCCGTCTGCCGATTTTCAGTTTAATGAGCAAGGAATACGGCGTATTCCCAACCCCGCGCAATTTCAATTACTGGTGGAATTTCGGCGCGATCGCCATGGTGATGCTGGTGGTTATGATCTTAACCGGCATTTTCCTTGCCATGAATTATCAGCCATCGACCGTGATGGCGTTCGATTCGGTCGAACGGATTATGCGCGATGTCAATCATGGCTGGCTGCTGCGTTACATTCACGCCAACGGCGCATCGTTCTTTTTCATCGCCGTATATATTCATATCTTCCGCGGTTTGTATTACGGATCTTATAAAAATCCGCGCGAGTTGTTATGGATTTTGGGCGTCGTTATTTTGCTGTTGATGATGGCAACCGCGTTCATGGGTTATGTATTGCCTTGGGGCCAGATGTCCGGCTGGGGCGCAACCGTCATTACCAATCTGTTCTCGGCATTTCCCGTTGTAGGCAAAAGCATCGTCACTTTATTATGGGGCGGGTTTTCGGTCGATAATCCAACCTTGAACCGCTTCTTCTCGCTGCATTATTTATTGCCGTTCGTCATTGTCGCCGTGGTGTTTTTACACGTTTGGGCATTGCACGTCACGGGTTCGAACAACCCGCTGGGCATTGATGTGAAAACCCCGCAAGATACGGTGCCATTCCATCCGTATTATACGGTCAAGGATATGTTCGGTCTGTCGGTATTTTTAATCATTTATATGGCGTTCGTATTCTTCGCGCCGAATTATTTGGGCCACCCGGATAATTACACGCCATTCGATCCGATGGTTACCCCCGCGCATATCGTGCCGGAATGGTATTTCTTGCCATTCTATGCGATCTTGCGTTCGATCCCGGATAAATTGACCGGCGTTTTGGCCATGTTTGGATCGATTGCGGTTTTGTTTATCGTACCATGGCTGGATACTTCGAAAATTCGCAGCGCGCGTTTCCGCCCGATGTATAAATGGTTCTTCTGGCTGTTGGTGATCGACTGCGTGGCGTTATGCTGGGCAGGCGGCAAACCGCCGGAAGGATTGCCATTGATCGTGGCGCGTGTCGGTACCGCTTATTATTTCGCGCATTTTATTATTATCATGCCGTTGCTGGGCCGGATTGAAAAACCGTTGCCTTTGCCGCAATCGATTGCGGCGGCGGTTTTGAAAAAGGCGGCCATTGTTTTATTCGCGGTGTTGGCGCTTGGCGCGGCATCGCCTGCGATGGCCAACGAAGGCGTTGAAATGCCAAAAATGCAATGGTCGTTCGACGGGCCATTCGGCACGTTCGATCGCGCATCGGCACAACGCGGATTTCAGGTATACAAGGAAGTCTGCGCCGCTGGCCGCTCGATGCATCAAATGTCGTACCGCAATTTGGCCGCGCTTGGATATAACGATGCCGAATTAAAAGCGATTGCCGCCGGCGTTACGGTAAAAGATGGACCTAATGACGAAGGCGATATGTTCGACCGTCCAGGCCGCCCATCGGATAAATTCGTTTCTCCTTATGCCAATAAGCAAGCCGCGCGCGCGGCGAATAACGGCGCCGCGCCGCCGGACTTATCTTTGATTACCAAAGCCCGTGTTGGCGGCGCCGATTATATTCACGCATTGCTGACCGGTTATGGCACGCCGCCAGCCGATATCAAAATCGCGCCAGGCATGAATTACAATAAATATTTCCCTGGCCATCAAATTGCGATGCCTGCGCCATTAAGCGATGGTCAAGTCACCTATGGCGATGGCACCACCGCCAGCGTCGATCAGATGGCGCGCGATGTGGCCACGTTCCTGACCTTTGCGGCGGAGCCGGAAATGGAAGAACGTAAACGCACCGGCATTCGCGTGATGATCTTTCTGGCGGTTATGGCCGGTCTGTTTTATCTAAGCAAACGCAAATTATGGAGCGGGTTGAAAGACTAGCCCCATTAAATACCTAATAAAAAAGGGTCTTTTTAGACCCTTTTTTTATGCAATAAGCTTGTGCCAGACGAATATTTATGTATTCTTATAAGAAAAGGCACGGAATAAGACCAACAAGATGGCAAGAGAAGTACGAATTAAAACAAAACCCGGCTTTTACGTCGATTGCAATGTGCCGGCTCGATTGAAAACAGTCCTGGAAACTGCGGGTTTGACTTGCGTTGACGCCAGGCCCAAAACCCCGGACCTTGTGGTGGCGCGGGCAGCGTTGCTGGAACGCATGCCATTGGTTACGATCAATATCGTCGATTTTTTGCCTATTGTCGCTACACAAGAATGGCATCCGGGACTTATTGCATTTTCTTCGGTGCGGGAAGGTTATACAAGCCAGCATCAAATCGTTACTTTTCGTAAATTTGCGGAATGGGTTGGTGAAAGACCCGGATATAATTTCGCCAATCAATTGATTGTTGTTCCGCCGGAACAACCGATCACTGTATTTCAATTTAGCGCAAAAGGTATCTATCAAACAGAATATTCGCGGCGCGGGGATTTAAATGGGTTGTTAAGGCATTGGCATTATACAGTGCGCCGCCAACTCACCACCGAACAACAGCGGAAAATAAGGCGCGCAAAATGGCCTTCCGTCGGACAAACCAGCAAGGTTAGATAGAGAGTCGGTTTTGGAAATTGTGGTTTCTGAGAAATAAAAACCAACAGAAAATAGCATTTCATACAATAGTATGGAGTTTAAAATTTAAATTCATCGCACAATAGCGGACGCAACTGTAAGTTGTCTGTATAGCGAATGAAGCCAATTATTATTGATTTTATAACCAAGCTGCAGACCATTAATACGGTGGAAGAGCTGGATCAACTATTTGCAACCTGTGTCGGGCATATGGGTTTCCATCGCTATGCCTATCAATTGTCCAGAGCCATCGGCCACGATCCAAACAAGCCCGTTATTGTCGCATCTTATCCAAAAGAATGGGTCGATTATTATTTATCCAGCGAATATCATTTGATCGATCCGATCGTTACGCAAAGCCCGAAAGAACGGCAGCCATTTCAATGGAGCTCGGTGCTGCAAACGATGGATTTGGATAAAAAGCAGAAACAGTTTTTTAACGAGGCTGATGATTATGGCGTTGCCAATGGCCTTGGTATTCCAATTCACGGCATCAACAATTCTTTTTCCGTTGTCAGTCTGGTCGCGGATACCAACGACAGGGAACTGACAAAGCTGCTAGGCGAAGATTCCGATACGCTGCATATTTTGTCTTTGTATTATCATCAGGCGATGAAAGATTTGCTGCGCCAGCGCGCGTTGGTGGCGAACGACAATACGGTTTTGTGCGAACTAAGTCCGCGCGAGAAAGAATGCTTGCGCTGGTCGGCGCAGGGAAAAACCAGTTGGGAAATCAGCAAGATTCTAAGCATCTCCGAACGGACGGTTATTTTTCATATTGAAAACGCCAAAAATAAATTGGGCGTATGCAATCGCAACCATGCCGTGGTCAAGGCGATTATGTTGAACATTATTTGATAGCGCGCCACAGCATAGAAAACCCTTATTTGTATAAGGGTATTTTGAATCCTCCCCTGTAATTTCTTACAGCAGACGGCGCGGCTTAAAATCGGCAATCCTTGAGCATCGACAATCGCATGCTTGGGGTTTTCTAATGTTCAAAGTTATTACCGCTCAAAATGCCGAAGAAAATTTTAAATACTTAGCGTCTATGCATTACTTGCGATACCGGGTGTTCCGCCGCCGCCTGGAATGGCCGGTCAGCAATTTCAGCTGTATGGAACATGATCAATTCGACACCGAGGATGCGGTTTATATTGTGCATATCGACGAAAAAGACAATGTGGACGCTTGCACCCGCCTGTTGCCAACGACAAAACCGAATTTATTGGCGGATGTGTATCCGCACCTGGTCGATGGTGAAGTTCCAAAGGCGGACGATATTTGGGAAACCACCCGGTTCTGCGCCGATTATGAAACCGCCCCCGCCAATATTACCGGCCTTTTGGTTGCCGCGATGCTGGAATATGGAATTCAATTGGGGTTGCGCCATTACGTATCGGTATCCGATATCCGGATCGAACCGTTATTGCGCCGCGCCGGATGGAACCCGCAACGTTTGGGCGAACCGCAGCCGACCGGTACCGATACCGCTGCGGCGGAAATTTTCGAAGTAAGCGAAGATGCGCTGGCAAAAGTAAGAATGCGTTCAAAAATTCCAAAACAGCTTTTGAACGATACGCCAATATATCATCTGGCCCCAGTTTATTCCGATCTAAGGGCCGCCGCCTAATGCCCGTGCATGTTCTAGATAAATATAGGTTGCGCAAGGACCATCAACGGCAAGGATTCATATATTCGATGCAGGAATGCTTAACCTATCTTGCAGAACAAGCTAGGATAGAAAAATTTTACCTGCTGGAGCATATGCTGAATGTGGCGCTTTATTCCATGGATCATCCTCAGGGTAATGAAGATGAGTTTCGAGATAAAGAGCCTGTTGCGATTAAATCAAAACGAAAACCAGCGAAATAATCATTGGTTGTTGTTTACACGTTAAACCTAAAATGCACCACGTCGCCGTCGGCAACGGTGTATTCCTTGCCTTCAAGGCGCATTTTGCCTGATTCTTTCGCGCCGGTTTCGCCGCCGCCGGCGACATAATCGGGATAGGCGATGGTTTCCGCGCAAATAAATCCTTTTTCAAAATCGGTGTGAATGACGCCTGCCGCGCCAGGGGCCTTGGTGCCCTTGATGATGGTCCAGGCGCGCGCTTCTTTCGGGCCGATGGTGAAATAGGTAATCAGGTCGAGCAGGGCGTAACCCGCGCGAATCACGCGGTTCAAACCCGGTTCCGTCAATCCCATGCTGGACAGGAATTCTTTCTTTTCCTCGTCCGATTCCATCACCGAAATTTCCGATTCGATTTTGGCGGAGATAACCACCGATTGCGCATTCTCGGCCTTGGCGCGCGCGGCGACTTTGGCGGACAACGCATTGCCTTTATCCGCCTCATTTTCTTCGACGTTGCAAACATATAAAACCGGTTTTGCGGTCATCAATTGTAACAATCGCACTAATGGCTTTTTTTCCTTGGAAAATTGCACGCTGCGCGCCGGCTTGCCTTCGCGCAACGCCGCCAGAATCGGATCGACGATTTCGATCATTTCCTTGGATTCCTTATCGCCTTGTTTGGCCTTTTTCGCCAAATTGTCATAACGCTTTTCCAATGACTCCATGTCCGCGATCATTAATTCGGTGTCGATGGTTTCGATATCGCGGATCGGATCGACGCTGCCTTCGACATGGGTGATGTCGCCGCCATCAAAGCAACGGACTACATGTAAAATCGCGTCAACTTCGCGGATATTGGCCAGGAATTGATTGCCCAAACCTTCGCCCTTGGATGCGCCGCGCACAATACCAGCGATGTCGACGAATTCGATAAAAGTCGGAATGATTTTGGCGCTGGATGCTATTTTAGCAAGCTTGTCCAAACGGTCGTCGGGAACCGCTACACGGCCGACATTCGGTTCAATCGTGCAGAATGGATAATTCGCGGCGGCAGCGGCGGCCGATGCCGTCAATGCGTTAAACAAGGTCGATTTACCGACGTTTGGCAGTCCAACAATTCCACAATTGAATCCCATAATTTTCTCACTTCGTTCGTAGGGTATAGGGGTTAGGGTTTAGGGTATAGGAAAGATTCATAATTTTATGCAATTTTAAATGTGCTTAAAAAATTATTATGTTTTCCGCTTAAGAATAAATCAAAAGCATCGGTTAAATGTTCATATATGACTTCGTGAACCAATATATTTTCGCTTTTATCAAAATCATGTAAGACAAATGATGAAACCGCATCTTTATGTCCTGGGTGACCTATGCCAAATCTGAGGCGGTTGTAATTATTTCCTATGCTTGCATCGATTGATCGCAATCCATTATGTCCTGCAGATCCTCCCCCACTTTTAAATCGCAATTCTCCGGGGTCTATATCCAATTCATCATGTATGACGATAATCTTATCCAATGGAATTTTATAGAAGTTCATCGCTTGTTCCACTGCCACCCCTGATACATTCATAAAAGTTTGAGGTTTAATCGCAATAACACGATAGTCTTTGATATTGCCTTCATAAACTTCAGACTCGAACTTTCTTTTCGGACCAGAAAGGTGGTATTTTTTTACCAATGCATCAATAACCATAAAACCGACATTGTGACGGTTGTTTTGGTATTCGGAGCCAGGGTTACCAAGACCAACGATTAAATGCATGGGAATTAGAAATTGCGGGTTAGGGTTTAGGGCTGAATACTAAACCCTAAACCCAAAACCCTACAACCCTTATTTTTTTGCAGGAGCAGCCGGTTTCGCGGCGTCTTTGCCAGCGGCCGGAGCAGCAGCGCCAGCAGCCGGAGCGGCGGCACCAGCAGCGGCACCTTCGGCAGGCGCGGCGCCTTCGGCGGTAGCAGCGGCAGCCGCAACAGGCGTTTCTTCTTTAACGACTGTCGGCGGATTGATCGCCAAAACCGTAAAGTCGCGGTCACGGATGACCGGTTGAACGGTGGATGGCAATTTCAGCGCGCTGATATGCACCGATGTGTTCATTTCCATGCCTTCGATATCGATTTCAAAATATTCAGGGATATCGCTGGCCAAGCAGGTGACTTCGATTTCGTGTTGAACGAGGTTCAAAACGCCGCCTTGTTTCAAGCCAGGGCATTTTGCTTCGTTTTTCACGTGAATCGGCACGCTGACGCGGATGCGGGTTTTATCCGACACGCGCAAGAAATCGGCGTGAATGACGTTATCGGTCAACGGATCGGTTTGCACATCGCGTGGCAAAGTACGAATGGTTTTTCCAGCCACATCCAAATCCAGCAATTTGGTGAAAAAATTGCCGGCATGATAGAGCTTGTTGAACTCCAACGGGTTTACTTGAATGTTTTGGGGATCTTTTTTGTCGCCGTAAATAACGGCAGGAATTTTATCGGCTCGACGTGTCGCGCGGGCGGCCCCTTTACCAGCTCCCTCGCGATTTTCGGCGGCCAGTTTCAAGACTTTCGTCATGATGCTACCTATGATCTAGAGTTGTAATCGCCCGGACCTCCAGGGGTGTCCATGAGCGTCCAAAAGGCCCAAAGGCCCAAAGGAACGGTGTTTATACGCGATTTCCTTCCGAAAACCAAGCGATTAACCCACAAAAACAGTATCTTATATGGAAATTTACTGCTACACATGTATTGATTTTGGATATAAAGCTGATATACTCATCCGGGATTTTCAATCAGGGAGTTTTCATGCAAAAACGCGATTTTTTGAAATGGCTGGACGCGGCTGGCGTTGGTGCGGCGGTGCATGGCTAAAAACCCGGTTCGGATTTTAGCGCCAGGCGGTTGCGCGGCGCAAGACGTGGTGCAGGCCGCGCGCTCGGCGGCGATTGAATCTTTGAAAAAGGCGCGAATATCCCCGGACCAGGCGGAAACGTTAGCGACTAGAATCGCGATGGCTTGTTTCGCCGGGCTGAATAGAAATGGCGAGCAGGCGGTGGCGCGCGCCATTCGAGAAATCGCGGGTCAATATATTGCCGCAAATCAAGGCGCAAAAAAAACCGGCATCGATAATGTTATCGTTCAATATGGGTTGGATATGCCGCCTATATCCCGCTACGGTTCCAGCCCGGGCCGCAATGCGGATTCCCGCGGTAGAAATGCAAATACAGACGCGGCGCATCATTCCCACCCGCGATCACCGCGCCGTCCAAAAACCCACGAAAAATAATTAATCAAACAAACTGGAAACCGATTTTTCTTCGGCAATGCGGCTGATGGCTTCGCCAAGCAAGCCCGCAATATCAATCTGGCGGATATTGTTCGCAACCCGAACCGCTTCGGTCGCTTGGATCGAATTGGTGGTGATCATATGCGAAATTGGCGACGATGTAATGCGCGCCACCGCGCCGCCGGAAAATACGCCGTGGGTGACATAGGCTTGCACGGTTTTCGCGCCAGCTTCCATCAATGCGACGGCGGCGTTGCATAATGTTCCCGCCGAATCGACGATATCGTCGACCAATACGCAATCGCGGCCCTTGACATCGCCAATGATATTCATGACTTCGGATACGCCGGCGCGTTCGCGGCGTTTATCGATAATCGCCAAATCCGCATCGACTTTGCGCGCAAGGGCGCGGGTGCGGCCAACGCCGCCGACATCGGGCGAGACGAATAATAAATTGCTGGCGTCTTTGAATGTGGTCTTGATGTCTTTGACGAACACCGGAAAGGCGATCAGATTGTCGGTCGGAATGTCAAAGAAACCTTGGATTTGCGAGGCGTGCAGATCCAGCGTCAATACGCGGTCGGCCCCGGCGGTGGTAATCAGATTCGCCATCAATTTCGCCGAAATCGGCGTGCGCGGGGATGACTTCCGGTCCTGGCGCGCATAGCCATAATATGGAATCACGGCGGTAATGCGTTTGGCGGATGAACGGCGCAATGCGTCGATCATCACCAATAATTCCATGACGTGATCGTTGGCGGGGTAGGAGGTGGATTGAATGACGAAGACATCTTCGCCGCGCACGTTTTCATGGATTTCGACAAACACTTCCATATCGGTGAAACGTTTGACGCTAGCATTGGTCAGGGGGATTTTCAGATACTCGCCAATCGATTCGGCGAGCGGTCGGTTGCTGTTGCCAGTGACAATTTTCATGCCGCGAAAACCCTACCTTTGTATGCGCATTGTGTGCGGTGCAGTATTGGCGGCAATCTATCAATCTGTCACAATTCTGTAAAGTGAAATGTTAAAAATCAAGGTTTTAACGCTATTGCCGATATTTGGCGCGCATAATCCGGCTCTTTATTTAACGTGGCCCGGCGATGGCTGAAGAAAGTCGCCTGATCCTTGCACGTATCGCCCTGCACATGGCCGATCTGTCCAAGGCGCAGATTCAATAACCGGCCCAGCACATATCCGGCCAAATCGAACCGGTAATGATCGGGTTTGGGATCGGGTTTGAAATAAATTTCATTCAGCTCGCTGTGATCCAGAAAGTTTTTATAATATTCCGCGCCGACCTGGTAAGAATCCTGGCCGATACAAGGACCGACACTGGCAATAATATCGCTACGCTTGCTGCCAAGGTTTTCCATCGCATGAATGGTCGATTCCAGAATGCCATTCACCGCGCCGCGCCATCCGGCATGCGCCGCGCCGACGATTCTGGCATGCGGATCGTAAAATAAAATCGGCGTGCAATCGGCGGTTAAAACGCCGATGGTCAAATTCGGCACATTGGTGACGATCGCATCCATTTTCGCCTGATCCCAGACCGGTGTTTTGCCCATGTTGGTGACGGTCAGGCATTGATTGCTGTGAATTTGGTATAAGGTCAGCAATTTTCCGCCGCCGGTGCCAAAGGCGTTTAATATGCGCGAACGGTTTTCGGCGACCGCTTCCGGCTTGTCTTGCGTGCCCAGTCCGCAATTAAGCGACTGATAAATCCCCGTGCTGACGCCGCCATTGCGGGTAAAAAAACCATGCGCCAGTTGCGCGGAAAAAGATCGCAGATGCGTGTCGGTTAGATATTGGGCTTTGGTCATGCGGCGGCGGTGGAAGAAAAGGATAATACTTTAAACAGGCTGCCCATTTGCGAAGGCAATGTCAACCGGTGCATGCCGGATTGCAACGATTCTTGCTGGGCTGGCGTGGCGGCTTTCATCAATTGCTGCAATCGGGTTTCTATGCCGCATCGTTTTAAAAATTCGCCCTGGGTGGTGTAGTCATGCACATGTAGTCCCGATTTTTTAACAATTTTGCGCAAGGCGGAAAAGTCCACGTGGCAAGTCAAATCCGCGTCGCCAGGATGGGCCAGGGGATCGATTTTTTCATGTTTCATAACCGCCTGAAACGTATCGCCGTATCCCGATTGCAAATGGCCATAATCGATAATCAGCGCGGATCCGCCATAGGTGCGGATCTGATGGATCATTTGATTCGCCCATCGCCAGGATTCGGGGCTATATTCAAAGATATCGCCGGCCATGGGATCATCCGGCGGCAGCATATCGGCAATAGGCGCCGGATCGAAATTTTCCGCCGCCGCCATAAAATGAAAATTCTTATTGTCATTGTTATAGCCTATTTTCCGGGTATGCCATTGTTTGCCGTCATGAATGACTTGTTCGACCGGCAAGGCATCGAAAAACTCGTTGGCTATGAAAATAACCGGCAAATTCGGCAATTGCTTTAAATCTTCGATCCAGGCCGGCGCATAATTTTTAAGAACGATTTTTTGCTTGTCACGCAGCAAAGGGTTGGTTTCGCATAAATATAATTTGGCTTGGGTCAGGGATTTGCTGATTTTCGCGGTGCCGCGCAATGCGTCCGCCATTAAGGTGCCGCGCCCAGGGCCGATTTCACATAAGGCGAATTCCAGCGGATAATTAAGCTTGCGGTATTGATCGACGGCCCACATCCCGATTAACTCGCCGAACATCTGGCTGATTTCCGGCGATGTGGTAAAATCGCCGTCTTTGCCCAGCGGATCGGCGTTGCGTTTGTAATATCCGTGTTCTCCGGTTAGGGCTTCGGTCATAAACGTGGCCAGCGAAACCGGGCCGCCGGTTTCGATCATACGGATTATTTTTTTAACGCACGGATTGGTTTTTTGGAATAGAGGCATAAAGGCACAATATAATTCCGCAAACAAGCATCGGAGCCGACAGCCATTGGCCCATGCTTAGGCCAAGATTCAGCAATCCCAGAAAATCGTCCGGTTCGCGGAAATATTCCATGATAAAGCGGTAGCAGCCATATAAAATCAAAAATACGCCCGAAGCCATGCCAGGTTTTCGCATCATGTTGGTGCTGCGCTGCATGAAGAACATCATTATAAACAGCAATAGGCCTTCGCTTAGGGCCTCGTATATTTGCGATGGGTGGCGCGGCTGACCGTCGGAATTGGGAAAGATAATCGCCCACGGCACATCGGTCGCCCTGCCATATAATTCGCCGTTGATGAAATTGGCAATCCGGCCCAGGAACAGCCCGATCGGGGTAATGCACGCCCCAATATCCAGCAAACACCATGGATTCACGCCGTGTTTGCGCCCGAATATCCAAAGCGCGATCAGTACGCCTAAGAACCCGCCATGGAACGACATGCCGCCATGCCAGACCATAAAAATTTGCAATGGATGTTCCAGATAAAATAACGGTTTATAAAACAGCACATATCCCAACCGTCCGCCGGCGATAATGCCGATCGTGGCCCAGGCGATCGCATCGCCGATTAAATCTTTCGGCCAATGCGGATAATGGCGTTTTTTCAGAATTTCGGCATAGGCCCAGCCCAGCAATATCCCGCCCAAATAGGCAAGCGCATACCAATGAATCGCCAACGGGCCAAGGCGGATTGCAACCGGATCGATATTTGGAAATTGAATATACATAAGAATAAGCGGTAGATGGGATTTAACTACCGCTTATTAGTACTGACTAATTTCCATTTACTCAATATTTAAATCGCGGTCTTATTCCGCTGAATATAATCGATCATGCCGTTGGAATTGGCCGGAATCGCCGGTTCGCCAGCCAGCCAGCCGGGCGGACATAGCTCGCCGGTTGCGTTATGATGGGTCAGGGCATCATGCACCCGGATAATTTCGTCGATATTGCGGCCAATCGGAAAATCATACGTGGCCGAATACCTTACCACAAAATTCCGGTCAATTAAGAAGCTGCCGCGCAGCGCTACGCTGTCGTTTACCAGCATATCGTAACCTTGACAGACAACTTTGGAAATATCGGATACTAGCGGAAAGCTAATAATGCCTGTGCCGCCCGCCTGTGGAGGCAGTTCGCGCAATTTTAAATGCGACATGTGCGAATCGACGGAAATGCCGACCGGCTTAATGCCGCGCGCAAAGAACATGTCCAGACGATTATTGATAGCGGTCAATTCCACCGGACATAAATAAGAAAAATCCAGCGCATAGAAAAATATCAGGCCCGAAGATCCATTTAGATATTGTTTCAAATTGAATTGGCTGTTGATGTTGCCATCCGGCATAACCGCCAGCGCGGTGAAATCCGGCGCTTCGCGTCCTACAAATTTACTCATCGGGAAGCTCCTTGATTGCGATCGCGTCCGGTAGATCCAAAAGGATTAAATACAAACGCGCGCCGCGTTGCCGGCGCAGTCGTTACTATGCCGGTATCTTGAATTCTATCGCCCTTGGGGGTGCCGGCGCTCATCGGTGTCGTTTTGCAACCAACGCAGGCGCTTTGAACCGCAGTAATATCTTGGAAGTTACGCCCACAACCGCCACAACCGCCGCTGGATTGGCCTAAAACAGTTAAGGAAATGCCCATGGGCAATCCCGCCGCTGCGCGTAATAAATTGTCTATTTGCTTGCCCAATAAAAATTTGCCTTCCGAAATCTGGGTTTGCATCATAGCTACCAATTCCTGCGCCTTATCGTTGGTTTGGACGCGGAATGGCGATAATGTTCCAGGATAATATTCATTGTGTACGGCTTCGGTGTATCGAGTGCCGGCCGGTATTGTGGCGGCAAAGTTGCACCCAATTTTTGGCGCGCCATTTTCCAGAAAACGCGATAAAACGCCTACATTGTCTTCCCGGTCAGGGAAACGCTCCAACATGCAGAATTGCGCTTCGCTTCCAGAAATAATGGATGCTTTGCCTGCCGTCATATCCATTATCACTGTAATGGATTGATTGGCCACCGGATTCGGATGACGGCGCCACATAAACACATCATGGGTGGCAGTATTATGGCCCGGCGCGGCAAAGGAAAATTGCGCCGCCAAATGATACAATGGTTTGGTTATTTTATGTTCTTTGCCAAAAAATTTATACATAGCGGCAATAATTTTTGGACATTGCGCCCAACTGCGGCTCAAGGCTTGCTGGGCAACTGGCAACGTAATGCCATTCGGATTAACGTTGTTAACATTGCCGTCTTTTGGGTCTAGCAAACACATATGCTCTTCCGGCAGAACGCCTAAAAATTGCGCGCCGAATTTTTGCTGGCCGCTGCCTATGCGCGCGACCATGCCTTTCGCATCCAAAAAACTTCTGGTAAATGACATACCCGTTACTCCTTTGTATATAATTTAGTGCCGGCTGTTATGCATTAGCGCGTAGCCGGATTTCTGCCTTTAAACAATTTTCCGAACAAATCGCCCAAAAAAGAATTTTTGACCATTGATCCTCCAATGGCTGGGCAAGCGGACGTAAATTCGGCTTTACCTTCTTTGTTTTGCTGTTCGCTTCGCCTGTTGAACGCATTCAGGTCTACGTCCGGTGCTTTATTGACGGCATTAATACCGTTTACCACGGCAACAGGTTGTATTCCACCGTTTGTTTTGCGTATTGCTTCTTCTTGGCCGAGTTCCGCTTGGCGGTTGGTTCCTTTTTCTTGCGGTCTATCGGCGCCATCTATTGCATCCGCTTTTTCCTGGCCATTGGTCGGTTCATATTTCTTGCCCCCGCCACCGCAACAACCTGGTTCACCATTACATGGTCCGCAAGTATTTTGATCAACCGCAGTAACAGCGATTTTATCGCGGATATATTTCTGGCCGCTAGGCATGATTACGCGTTCCCGGTTAGTATCATAAGAAAGCGTTATGCCTAACGATTGTAATACTTTGCCAACCGCGGATTTTTCGTCGACGATTTTGCCTATGGCGGTGGTTTCCCGAATTATTTCAGTTTTAAAGGTATTGGATGCGGCTGATTCAGCCGATGACGCAGGGCGCGGCGATTCTATGGGTACGGCAGCGCGGTCAGCCGGTGCTGGTGCAGATGGTGCCGGGACAGGTTTCGATTCCTGGATAGGCGTTGGCGCGGCCGGTGTAGGAGCAGTTGCGCGCGCCGAAACTTGTGGTTGTTGCGGTGTGGAGGTGTTTGCGGAAGTAGGTGCAGCGCGATCCGACACGGGTTGTGCAACCGGGACTACACGGCTGTCATTGCCGCGAACGGAAACATTGGATGGCGGCGTTACTTGTTGCGGCGCTGTCCACGGCGTTGCGGTTTTTGTGGACGATGTAAAATTGGAATTGGCCGGGATAACAGTTACCGAAGTTCCGGCATGCCAGCCGACATTATTGGTCGATGGACGCAAGCCAAGAACATTGACATTGCTGCGGTTCAAATCGCTAACTATCTGCCTGGTGGTGACGGGTGCGGCTATGGACGAGCCGGCGATATTGCCAGGAACGCGCGTCGCTGCATCCCGCAACTGCAATAAACGGTCCGGTGTAGTAATTGATTTTCGGTCTTGGCCCGCCACAATTTTAAGATCGACTGCTTTGCCTTGGGTAGCTTTGTTGTCATTTACAGGGGCTGGCACTTGTGCTGGATTTTGCCCTGCACGCAATTGGGCAATTTCCCGTACCGCTTGGCGCACTTGGTCACGGATTTCCCGAGCCGGTTCCGGGCGCAGCGCGGTTTGGGTAACGCGCATCGAGGCTTGTTGCTGCCAGAAACGGGTTAGGGATTCGGGTAAACGAATGGTTTGAGTTTGGGCGACGCCGCGCACATCGTTGGTATTTGGCACGCGCAGAATGCCTTGCGCCCATTCGCTTTGCACCCGCAACATCGCGCGCGATACTTGCAATGTTTGGGTCAAAGCCTGCATGGTTGCGGCGGTCATGGCGAATTTTGGCAGGGCGGCGAAGTTGACTTGCGGCGCTTGACCGGGCTGGCCATTGCGCGCCGGGCCATTTTGGGCTTGTCCGGTTTGCGCGGCGATTTGCGCGTTAATCGCGCGGGCATAATCCATCAATGGCTTTAATGCCGGCGATTGGAATGTTTTCACCGTGGCTTGCAATTGCGCGATTTGCATTTGCAATACCTGTACATATTTCATGTTGGTATTGTTTTGCACCGCCTGTTTCAGCATATCCTGCAATTTGGTCAATTGCTGCTGAAATACTTGTTCTAATGGCAGCAATTGCCTTGCCACCACAATCGCGGTCAGTTGCGATAACGGCACTTTGGCCAGGCCTTGTTGCGTCAATTGCTGGCGCAATTCGGTAATCGCGGCGCGTTCGGTTTTAATCAGCGCTTTGAATGCGGCTTCGGGATTTGGGCCATTGGCGGCAATTTTCAATTGCTGATACAATCGCTGAATCATTTCGCTGCGCACCCAATATTGGGCATTCTGCGCATTTAAAGACGCTTGTTGCAGGGCGTAAAAATGCAAAACTTGAATCAATTGCTGCATCCGGCGCACGGATGGTTTTTCAAGGCCTGGAATGTCGCGATCATCCAGTAAATATTCTAAAACCGATTCAATGGTAAAATCGGCCTTGCCCATCTCGGCCATCAATTCGGCCAGAAGTTTCATTTGCAATTCTGGATTGGCAAGATCCGGATCTAGGACATTTTCTTCTTCATTGTCGTTGCCAACGGCGCCGCGCGCATCGCCCGACATACTGACTTTGCCGGCGGGGCCAGCGATAGCGGCGCCTTGTTCATTGCTTTGAAATTGGGCGTCGATAGTGCCGATCGCCGTGGTCTTGCCGCGGGTAATTGCCGCAATGCCGCCGAGCGTGTCATCGGTAAAACGAGCCGTCGCTTCGACGAGTTCGTCGGTGACAGGCGCTTCTGGGTCGAATTCTAATGTGGCAGTGGCGGTCATTTATAATTCCGGTATTTTTATTACCGAAATTATTAACGCTTTTCAGGCATGACGGCAACCTAAACTGCTATAGTTTTAATTTAGAACAATTCTAAATTGGTTGAAAAAAGTCTCAGCTTGCCAAGGCTTTATTAAAGATACGGGTTCGCTTGCGCCAAAAAGTCCTGAACATAGGTTTTTACGCCATCTTCCAGGCTGGTAAATGGTTTGGAATAGCCCACAGCGCGCAGGCGATCCATTTTGGCTTCAGTGAAGTATTGGTACTTTTCCCGAATATTTTCTGGCGTGTCCACAAACTTGATATCCGGCTGTTTGCCCATGGCGGCATAAACTGCGTTGGCAAGATCCAGGAAACTGCGCGCTTTGCCGGTACCCAGATTGAAAATGCCATTTACGCTTTGATTGTCGTACAGCCATAACATCACATCCACGCAATCGCCGACCCATACGAAATCGCGCAACTGTCCGCCATCCGGATATTTTGGATTGTGCGACCGGAACAAAGTCGCGGCTTCGCCTTTTTTAACCTTATCGAAAGTCTGCGCGACAACACTGCGTTGCCCACCTTTGTGGTATTCGTTCGGGCCATAGACATTGAAAAATTTCAATCCAACCCATTGCGGTGGGCGAACCCGGCCAGTGCGCACCACGCGCGCAATCCAGCGGTCAAAAGCATGCTTGCTCCATCCATACGCGTTAAGCGGGTGATAAGTCTCTAAAACATCGGACGAAAAATTATCGTCAAATCCCGATTTGCCATCGCCATAGGTAGCGGCAGAAGACGCATACACAAAACGCGTGCCATGCCGGCAGCACCAGCGCCATAAATGGATCGGCAGTTGGAAATTGCTTTTGACGATCAGATCGGCATCGGTTTCGGTGGTCGCCGATACGCCGCCCAAATGATAAATCATGCTGATTTCGCTGGCGTGATCTTCCAGAAAATCGAACAAATCGTCGGTCATGATGAATTCGGCCAATTCGCGTTTGGCGATATTGCGCCATTTATCGTCCTTGCCCAGCGTGTCGCAAATAATAATATCGTTGTGTCCGCGTTTTTCCAAACCTGCGACCAAATTCGATCCGATAAATCCGGCGCCGCCGGTGACGATAATCATGGGAAATTCCTGCAATAGTCCGTTAAATCTATAGGAAGTATATTTAAACTTATACGGCTTTGTTGTAAATAGGGTGCCTGTTGGTAAAGGGGTATCTGCTATGAATGATTGGAAATTATTGCTGGATGATATGGCGAAACTGGCGACATCGGCTTTTGGCATGGCCGATGAAATGCGCAAAGACGGCGAAAAGAAATTGAAAATGCGCATTGAAAAGTTGGCGAAGAAAATGGATTTCGTCAGCCGTCAGGAGTTTGAAATGGTCAAAGCGATGGCAATCAAGGCGCGTCAGGAACAGGAAGAATTGAAAAAGCAGATTAAAAAAATGCAGGCCGCGCGTCCCGCCGCAAAAAAGAAGAAATAAGGGTTTTATCCCCAACCGCGCTATTTTAGATTCACTGCGCAGAGGAAAAATTCTTGGCAAATAGTTTGGCTATTGTCACTATATATAGTAGGTGGCAAGCTGAGAATAGGTGATGAACCTACCCAAGCAACTGGTTGGGGCTTTGTTATAAGAGTCAGGGTTTTAATGCCCACAACTAGCGGGAATAATTTGCCATCCTTAACCGAACGGGAGATGCAAAATATGGCCGCTTTATCTGACGATTTCCAAGCATCAGAAAATCCTATTGATTTAGTCGAAGAATTGGTTGCCGCCAATTCCTGGCAATTTAGCCGTTTTGACAGCGATGAAATGATGGTCGATGTTCAAGGCAAATGGTGCCAGTACCGGCTGCATTTTTTATGGCGCGAAGATTTAAATGCGCTGTATTTTTCCGCCGCCATCGATACACAGATTCCATCCGAACGAAAAATGCCGGTTTACGAATTACTGGCCCATGTGAACGAAAAAATGTGGATGGGACATTTTGAAATTTGCCATGACGATATGATTCCGATGTTCCGCCAAACCTGCTTGATGCGCGGCCAATTTGCGACTTCTTTCGAACAGATCGAGGATTTGATCGATATCGCCTTGGCTGAATGCGACCGGTTCTTCCCGGCCTTTCAACATGTCATCGGCGGCGGTAAACATGCCGAAGAGGCGTTGTTGATGTCTTTGGTGGATGTCGCTGGCGCGGCTTGATAACCGCTTATTGCAGCTTTACCGGCAATCGGCTATTTTGCCGGTATGAGTAAAACGATAGTCCTTATAGGTTGCGGCCATTTGGGCGCGGCGATGTTGCAAGGCTGGTTGTCCAATTCTGGTCCAGGCTACCAATTTTTTGCCATTGATCCAAAGGCCGATGCGCTGTCCCGTCAATTTTCTGGCGTTCGGTTTGGCGCCGATTCTTCCATCTTGCCGCAAGCCGTCGATGCGATTGTTATCGCGCTAAAACCGGCTAAGTTTAAGGAAATTTTACCGTTATATAAAAATTATATAGGGGCCGGCACATTGGTTATTTCGGTTGCCGCCGGAATGACAATTGGCAAAATCCAGGAATTTTTATCCGCGCCCAATGCCGCCGTGGTGCGCGCCATGCCCAATTTGCCATCGCAGATAGGACAGGGCGTTGCCGGCGCTTTGGCCAACGTGCATGTTACGCCGGTACAAAAACAATTGGCGCAATCGGTTTTATCCAGTCTGGGTTCCGTGATTTGGGTGGATGACGAAAAATATATGGATGCCGTTACCGCCACATCCGGCAGCGGCCCGGCTTATGTTTTCCGGTTATGCGAAGTGATGGCGGAAGCAGGGGTGAAATCCGGCTTGCCGCGCGATGTGGCGATGACATTGGCAAGGCAAACCGTCATCGGCAGCGCCTTGTATATGCAGCAATCCGATAAATCGGTTGCAGATCTGCGTTCGTCGATTGCAACCCCGGGCGGGACCACCGAGGCCGCGCTGAATGTGCTGAATCAGAATAATGCGCTGCAGGATTTATTTGACCTGGCGATTGCCGCCGCCACGGCGCGCGGAAAAATTTTATCGGGCAGTTAACCATGCCGCCGCGCAAAAAAACGTCTCGCCCCAGAAAAAATAAATCGTCGGCGCATTCAACGCCGGAATGGCAAAAACAAATTAAAAAATTCATGCGCGATCAAAATTTATGGGAGACCTATCCGGATAAATCCGGTTTCTTAAAATCTTTTTTCAAGGATGTTTCCACGCGCGCGGCAAAAAAAATGGATTCCGATTCCGGATCGGCGCGCGACAAGATTTTCGATTATCTAATGTTACAGTTCGATGAATTGGAACCGTATAAAAAATTCATAAGAATATTGCGGCACGATACGGCTTCCTGGCCTTTGTTATTGGGGGTTTTATGCCGTTCTTCCGTGTCCTGGATAAATGATTTGGATTTGCAACAATCATCCAAGCTACGCTGCGCCTGGGTTTTAGCGTTATGCGGAATATACCCGTATGGATTGTGGTTGTGGCTTCACGACAATTCCGGCGATCATGCCAATCTAATGGCCGCAATAGACCGCGCCTTGATGCGTATCGATATGATTTTACAGCAAATTACGGCGATGAAGTCGAAAGTTTGATCGCGAGGAGCGCATACAGGATTGCAAAATAGAAATATTTTTACAAAGGCCTTTATTTTTGGTATATTAACGAGTCTTAAATTGATAAGTCTTAAGGCGCTAAATCTTGAGGTGTTGTCATGCGTAAAACCAATGGTCATGCTCCGGATTGGGCAAAACTTTTTCTCTCGTTCTCCGCTAACCCTAATATGTCAGGTATAGATATGAACAAATTTCTGAATTTATATAAACGCAACCTCGAAGCATGGACTGAGGTCAGCCGCGTTGGCGCCAATTGCGCCCAAGCTTTTACCCGCGCGCAAAGCGAAGCGGTGCAACAAGGTCTTCACAATCTGACCACTGTCTTGGAATGCATTGCTGAACAAGGTTCCACCGGCCAGCAAAAAGCGCGCAAGAGCAGCGAGATTTTGCAGGACGCCTGGCAGAATTCCACCGCCAATGCGAAAGAACTGGCTCAAGTTTTAACCCGTTCCAACCGCGAAGCATTCGAAATTTTGAATGCGCGCATGAAAGAATCGGCGTCGGAATTGCAGGATATCGTTCCAGCCGAATTGCGCCGCACTTCCGGTAAACGGTAATTTTTAAAAATTATAACGGTAAATACAGGGTGGCCGAAAGGCCGCCCTGTTTTGCTTTATCGAGGGTGATGTCGCCGCCATGATTGCGGGCAATGTCGCGCGCAATGCTAAGGCCAAGGCCGACACCGCCGGTTTCCGAATTGCGCGAGTCGTCCAGGCGCCGAAATGGTTTGAATACTTCTTCGCGCATTTCCGGCGGGATTCCAGGGCCGTCGTCGCTGACTTCGATGCGGACGCCGCGTGCGCCGATCTCAGCCGTAATCCATACATTTTTCGCGTAACGGCAGGCATTGCCAAGCAGATTGCCGATGCAGCGTTTCAGGGCATTGCGCCGCCCGGATATTTCCACCGCCCCGTCTGGCCTATATTGGATTTGTTTTCCATCGCGCGCAAAATCGCGCACGATTTCATCAAGCAAGTCGGGAATAGATACGGTCTGCGATTCTTCCTCGGCATCGCCGCGGGCAAAATCCAAATATGTTTCGACCATTTGCCGCATTTCATCGACATCGCCCTGCATCGCCTGAATATCCGGCGAAGATGGCAAAAGAGCCAGTTCCAGTTTCAGGCGCGTCAATGGCGTGCGCAAATCATGCGAAATGCCGGACAGCATATCGGTGCGCTGCTGGATCTGGCGGCGGATGCGATCGCGCATGATGCCGAATGCGGCCGTTGCCTGGCGAATCTCGATCGACCCGGATGGTTTTAAATCCCCGGCTTCCTGGCCTTTGCCTAATTTTTCGGCGGCAATGGCCAGCTTGCGGATTGGGCGGATCTGATTGCGCAGAAATATCGCCGCGATGCCCAATAATAGGACGGAGCTTCCCACCATCCAAATAATCACAAGACGGGTGGTATAGGAAAACAGCCTTTTCTTATTGGCGTAAACGATCAAAAATCCATTATCCAATTGCACGATAATTTTAACGCGGTCGGGATCGGCATTGACCGTGGCGTAAAATTGATTGTCCAGACGTTGATCCAGTTCTTCGTACAATAATTGATCGACCAGGCTGTTGATCTGTGGCGCCGTGGGCAATTCCATGGCTTCCAGCGGCACGAAATCGAACTGCATATGCAAATCCTGTTCGGCCTTTTCTAAAATATTTTTTTGCATGCTTATCGGCGCATCGTTCAAGATATGCGCGACATAGGCGATATCGCCGCCTAAACTGCCGGTCAGACGGCGCGCCAGCGTTTCCCAGTGGCGGTCGTAAAACACATAAGTCGTGACGATCTGCACCAGCACCGTTGGAATCAATAGGATCAACAGCGTGCGGGTAAACAGGGAACGGGGAAGGAAACGTTTGATCATCGTCTTTAAGTTACTATTTTTTCCGGCTTTAGCATATAGCCCTTGCCGCGCACCGTTTGCAGGTACCGGGCAAACCCGGGATCGGCCTCGATCTTACGGCGCAAACGCGTGACTTGCACGTCGATGGCGCGCTCGCCGCCCTCGATGGAACAGCGCCGGACCAAATCCTCGCGGCTGCAAGGCAGATGCGCGTTTTCGGCCAGAACCTGCATTAACGACGTTTCGGCAGTGGTCAGATAAATCATTTCGCCGTCGGTCTTTTTCAATTCATTGCGCGACAAATCAAATACGAAATCCCCGAAATGAACAGCCGCCGGCTTTTGTTGTGGCATAACTGGCGCGCCGTTTTGTGCGGCGCGGCGCAAAATAGATTCAATGCGCAGCACCAATTCGCGCGGTTCGAAAGGCTTGGTTAAATAATCATCGGCGCCGACTTCAAATCCATTAATGCGGTCTTCGGCGGTGTCTTTGGCTGTCAGCAGCAAGATGGGCACACGATTTTTAACAGCGCGCAATTTTTGCGTTAATTCAAATCCGGTAATGCCCGGCATCATCACATCCAGCACGATTAAATCGAATTGCATGCTTTTTAAAACATGTTCGGCTTCCGCCGCATCGGCAACCGTCGTAACCAGGAAGTTATTTTGCGATAAATAGCGTTTTAAAAGGTCGCGCAAACGGCGATCGTCGTCGACAACCAGAATATGTTTTTGCTCATTCATTCGCGTCTTTGAACATAACTTGGGCAAAGGCGCGGAAATAATTCCATCCGGTAATAACCGACAGTACCGCCGCCACCCACAATGCCAGATCGGCAAGTTCCATCAGCGGTTCCAGCAATGGCCAGGCCTGGATGGACAGCAATGCAATCAGCGCGCCCATTTGAAATCCGGTTTTCCATTTGGCAAGATTCGATACGGGAATGACCACCGGCGTTTTAGTTTCGCCTAAAAATTCGCGTAAACCCGATACCAGAATTTCCCGGCCAATAATTAAATAGGCCGCGACGACATCGACGCCGGAAATGCGTTGAATCATGATCAGCATCATAATCACCGCCGTGACCGCCAGTTTGTCGGCAATCGGATCGAGAAACCGGCCCAGGGGAGAAGTCATATTATATTTTCGCGCCGCCCAGCCATCCAGATAGTCGGTGATGGCGCCGACCACGAATAAAATCAACGCGGTCCAGTTGGCAACCTCCACCAAAGATTCCGGCGCGTAATAACACGCGATGATCAACGGGACGAGGGCGATGCGGGCAAGGGTCAGAAAATTGGGCAGTTGCAACATGGATATCGGCTCAAATTCTAGAATTGAAAAAGTACCCGAATATGCCCTAATCCGAATCAGAATGGAAGTAGTTGTATAGGCGTTTGGCGGTATGCTTGTTAATGCCCTTAACCATTTCTAGGTCCAATAGGGACGCTTTGCGGATCGATGCGACAGAGCCAAAATGGTTTAAAAGCGCGCGTTTCCGGCTGGCGCCAATGCCCGGAACGGCATCAAGTTCCGATCGTCCCATTTCGCTGATCCGTTTTTTGCGGTGTCCGCCAATGGCGAAACGATGCGCCTCGTCCCGCAGCCTTTGCAGAAAATGCAGCACCGGATCGTTGACGGGCATCTGGAAATCGGGCCGGCCTTCCATAAAAAAACGTTCCCGCCCGGCATTGCGATCAGGCCCCTTGGCAATGCCTAAAATAGGAATATCGATAATTCCGGAATCGGATAAAGATTGCAGCGCGGTATTCAACTGGCCTAGGCCGCCATCAATCAATAGCAAATCCGGTTTGGCGGAACTTGTATCGCCGTCGTCTTTGTTCATGCGCGCAAAACGGCGGCGCAAAACCTGGCGTAGCATGGCATAATCGTCGCCGCCATGATCCGGCATTTTTTCAAGTTCGTCGATGCGGATGTTGAATTTACGGTACGATTTTTTTTGAAAACCTTCCGGCGTTGCGACGATCATTGCACCGATCGCGTTTTTGCCCTGGATATGGCTGTTATCGTAAACTTCTATTCGTTGCGGTATTTTCGGCAAATCCAGCTTTTCCGCCAACAGCCGCAAAGACTCTTCCTGCGCTGTCCGTTCGGCCAATGCGCGATCTAGGGCATTTTCCGCGTTTTTAACCGCATGCAATACCGCCTGGCGGCGCTTGCCGCGATTGGCGGCGCTGATCGAAACTTTGTGTCCGGATTTCAGGCTTAGCGCCTGGGCCAGCAAATTTTGCTCTTGCGCGGATTCACTTAGTAAAATTTCTTTCGGTGCGGGGCGGCTGGCGTAAAACTGCGCGATAAAGGCCGATAAGACGCGCGGCAAATCTTCGTCTTCGCCCGCTTTCGGGAAAAAGGCGTGATTGCCCAAATAACAATCGTCGCGATAGGTAAATACCTGCACGCAAATCTTGCCCGATTTTTGCGCGGCGGCAATCACATCCACATCGCCAATGCCATCGATATGCACCCGCTGTTTTGCCTGGATAATCGTCAGGGCGCGAATGCGGTCGCGATATTGCGCGGCAACTTCGTAATCCTGGCGCCGGCTGGCTTCGTTCATATTGGCGGCAAATTTTTGTTGAATTTCGGTATGCTTGCCGCGCAGGAAATCCTTGGCCTGTTTGATATTGGCGTTGTATTCTTCCGCCGTTACATAATTCACGCATGGCGCGGAACAACGTTTAATATGATATTGCAGGCATGGCCGCGTGCGCGCCGCGAAGAAAGAATCGCTGCAATTGCGGATTAAAAACGCTCGTTGCAATGTGGCGATCGTTTGATCGACCGCGCCGCCGCTGGACATAAAAGGCCCGAAATAATCGCCTTTGTCCTGCTTGGCGCCGCGATGTTTGGCAATGCGCGGAAATTCGTGGTTGCCGGAAATATAAATGAACGGAAAAGATTTATCGTCGCGCAACAAGATATTGTATCGCGGCAAATGTTCCTTGATTAACACCGCTTCCAGCAGCAGTGCCTCGGCTTCGGATTGCGTGGTGGTAAATTCCATTTTCACGGTTTCTGCAATCATCCGTTGCAGCCGGTGCGGCAATTGCGCCGGGCGGGTATAGGCGGCGACGCGCGCGTGCAAATTGCGCGCCTTGCCGACGTATAATACTTCGCCACGCGTGTTCAGCATGCGGTAAACGCCGGGACCTTTGCCGGCGTGGCGTTGAAAAGATAAAATCGCCTCGGTTCCCGCCGCAAGTCTTGTTTTATGACTGGTTTTGCCGTTGCTGGACATGATTTTTATATAGTTTGACGGCGCGTTATTTCCACGCCGACTTGGCAATCGGGAAACACATCCAACTTTTCAATGCGTATGGTCGCGGCAGCGGCACGTTTATCGGCCAGACAAAGTTTGGCGATATTTTCCGCGGCCGTTTCCAGCAATTCGGTATGCTGGCCAGTCAGCAGATGTATAATATTCTGCCGCACGGTATCGTACCGGATCGTATCGGTGATATCGTCTTTGCCGGAACGTGTTTGCGGCGCCAGTTCAATAATGCAATGAATACGGATGCGTTGCGGGGTGTTTTTTTCTTCTTCAAAAATCCCGATGCGCGCGGCAACGACTAAATTGCTGATCAAAATCTTATCGTTCATGACGCTCTCCGCCCGGACATGATCGGCGCCGAATCAATATGGCGGCCGGAATCGACGGCGATCATTTGTCCGCTCAACGCCGGATTCAGCAACAAATGCAGGCAAGTATTGACCACGTCGTCGACGGATTCGGAATGAGGCAGGGGGGATGGCGAAAAATCGTTTCGCCAGCTTTGATCGTTTTTACCGGCATTCGGCGGCAAAATAATGCCTGGCGCCACGGCGTTGATACGCAATTTTGGCGCCAATTGCCTGGCCGCAAGCTGCGTTGCGGACCACAAGGCGGATTTGCTGACTACATACGAAGTATAGCCGCGTGGCGATTTTAAAATTGAATGGTCGAGCAGATTGACCACCGCTCCGAAAGCAATGTCTTGTTTGGCCATTTCCTGCATTAAAATCATCGGCGCCAGCGTATTAATGTTCAAATGCCGCTGCATCGTTTCTGGGGTGAAATCGGCGAATGTGTCGCGTTCAAACATTGCCGCATTATTCACCAGCATGGTAATCGGCCCAAATTTCTGTCGGGCTTTCCCGAATAATTTTTGTACAGATTTAGGGTCGGCAAGATCGGCTGCAATCATGGCAGCTTTGCCATTTTTTTTGCCAATTTCCTCAATCAATTCTTCGGCGTCCGGGCGCGATGTGTTATAATGCACAATAACCGCGCAACCTCGTGCCGCCAGCGCCAAACACAAAGCCCGGCCGATCCGCTTGGCGCCGCCAGTTACCAAAGCCACTTGATTGGAAAAAGATTGATTCATTGCCAAAGATTATCCGAACCACCGCCAAAGTACAATAAGCCAGAAAACATAAAAAAGGCCGTAAAAATATGATTGAGACGCATAGTTTAGATTTGACCATCCCCATTATCATGCTGGCGGCGGCAGTATTGATTACCTCGTTCGTGCAACGGTTGCGGGCCAGTCCCATTTTGGGATATTTGCTGGCGGGATTGTTGATCGGGCCATATGGATTCGGCTTTATCGAAAACACGCCCACGACTTCATTCCTGGCCGACTTGGGCGTGGTATTTTTATTGTTTGCGATTGGCCTTGAACTGCCCTTGGAGCGGTTGCGGGTGATGCGGCATCTGGTGTTTGGATTTGGCGGCATAACCACCATTTCTTTGATGCTGATATTCGGCGGCTTGGTTTATTATTCGCGCGAAAATCTGGCGGAGGCGATCATTATCGGCGGGGCGATGGCGTTTTCATCGACCGCGATGCTGGTGCAGTTATTGGCCGAACGCGGTGAATTTTCGACACGCCACGGCAGGGCCAGTTTTGCCGCCGCCTTGTTTCAGGATTTGGCGGTTGTGCCGTTGCTGGTGGTGATTCCGCTGTTAAATCAAAAAGGCGCATTGATAGTCAGCAGTTTGATTGGCGCAGGATTGAAAGCCGTCATAGCGCTTGTATTGATCATGTATGTCGGGCAATTCTTGTTGCGCCCATTTTACCGCCTGGTGATCGGCAATAAGAATCATGAACTGCTGACCGGCCTGACATTATTAATAGTATTGGGTATGGGTTTTTCGACTTTTCATTTCGGCCTCAGCATGGCGCTGGGCGCGTTTCTCGCCGGGGTGATTTTGTCGGAAACCGAATTCCGCCATCAGATTGCCGCCGATATTGAACCGTTCCGTGGCTTGTTCCTGGGCTTGTTTTTTATGACCGTGGGCATGATGATCGATTTGCGCTTTATTGTCGATAATCCGCTGCCTGTTGTGTTGCTATTGTTCACTTTAATCGGCTTAAAACTGGCGGTATTCTACTGTGCAGCGCGATACTATGAATTGCCGTTGTACAAGGCAATGCGTACCGCCATTTTATTGGCGCAAGGCGGCGAATTCGGATTCGTATTGTTCGGTCTTGCGATGCAATCGCGGTTGGTCGACGCTGATTTAGTCAATTTATTTTCCACGGTTGCAATTATCAGCATGGCCATCACTCCGGTCGCGGTGCGGTTTTCCTGGCCGTATTTGGTGCAACCGATCGCGCATATGGACGACGAATCCTTGCCGGCGCCGGAAGAATTTAAGGATAAGCAGAAACATGTGGTAATTTTCGGCTATGGCCGTGTTGGCGAAGTGATCGCCGGCATGTGCCAGGCACAGCAAATTCCGTATGTCGTGATCGATGACGATCATGACCGCATTACGCGCGCCAGGGCGAAAAATCTGCCGGTGTTTTATGGCGATGCGTCCAAAGTGCATGTGTTGCGTTCGGTCGGCACCGATTGGGCGCAAGCGGCGGTGATTGCCGTCAGCCGCGCTAAAAAAGCGACTCAGATAACCCATATATTGCGGGATAATTGGCCGCATGTGCCAATATTCGCCCGCGCGCGCGATTTTGAACATTCCAGAAAGCTGATAGAAACTGGTGTTGCCGCGACCGTGCCGATTACCTTGAACGCCAGCCTGGAATTGGGCAAGACGTTATTGCAAAGCCTGGGTTGCACGCCGCAACAAATCGATGCGGCGCAATCCAGCGTGCAGAAAAATTTCGAATAATTGATTTAATTCTTTTTATGTTCCAAGAATTGCTGTGGCCGCGCATCGACCAGCATTTTCATCTGGGTTTGCAGTTTTTCGAACGCTTTTTCTTCGATTTGCCGGATGCGTTCGCGCGACACATTGTATTTTTGGCTTAATTCATCCAGTGTTTGCGGGGTTTCCTGCAATCGGCGCGCGCGGATGATATCCCGTTCGCGATCGTTTAAAATTTCCATGGCTTGCATCAATAAATGGTGGCGTTCGTTTTCTTCCTGATGCTGCGACAATGTTTCTTCTTGATTGCTGGCGTCATCCACCAGCCAGTCCATCCATTCGCCGCCGCCATCTTCGCCGGTGCGAATTGGCGCGTTCAAGGACTGGTCGCCGCGTAAACGGCGGTTCATATCGATCACGTCTTGTTCGGTTACGTCCAGTTTTTGCGCGATGGCTTCGACATGTTCGGGTTTTAAATCTCCATCTTCTATCGCTTGCATCTGGCTTTTCAATTTGCGCAGATTGAAAAACAATCTTTTCTGCGCGGCGGTCGTGCCCAGTTTAACCAGCGACCAGGATCGTAAAATATATTCCTGGATCGAAGCCCGGATCCACCACATCGCATAAGTGGCCAGGCGAAAACCCTTGTCTGGGTCGAATTTTTTTACCGCCTGCATCATGCCGATATTGCCCTCGGAAATTAATTCGGCGACCGGCAATCCATATCCACGGTATCCAAGCGCGATTTTAGCAACCAATCGCAAATGGCTTGTCACCAGCATATGCGCGGCATCGCGATCGCCATCTTCCCGCCAGCGTTTAGCCAGCATGAATTCTTCTTCCGGCTTGAGCATCGGAATTTTGCGTATTTCCGCAAGATACCTGGAAAGATTGCTGTCGGGGCTAAGGGCGGGTACATTGGCCATGCGGAGGATACTAGCCTATCTTCGACAATTTTTCAGCCAGTATTTCCAAATCTTTGGGCAGATCGGCCTTGAATTGCATGAATTTTCCATTCACCGGATGATGGAATCCAAGCGTTGCGGCATGCAGCGCCTGGCGTGGATAATGATATAGGTAATCCGTTATGTCTTTTTCAAGTCCCTTGATTTTACGGGCGCGGCCGTATGTTTGATCGCCGATCAAAGGATGGCCGATATGGGTCATATGCACCCGTATCTGGTGCGTGCGTCCGGTTTCCAAATTGCATTCGACCAAACTGACAATGCCGGAAAAATTTTTCACGGTGCGATAATGAGTCGCGGCGCGTTTGCCGCCGGATTTTACCACCGCCATCTTTTTACGGTTTTGCGGACTGCGGCCAATATTGCCGGATATGCTGCCTTTGCCAGGATTCGGAATGCCCCAGACAAAAGCCTGATAGGTTCGTTCGATGCTATGATCGGCGAATTGCTTGCTGAGATTTTGATGGGCGATATCGTGTTTGGCGATTACCAAAATGCCGCTGGTGTCTTTGTCGATCCGGTGCACGATACCGGGCCGTTTTTCGCCGCCGATGCCGGATAGGGAATCGCCGCAATGGGCCAGCAGAGCATTGACCAAGGTATGATCGGGATTGCCCGCGGCGGGATGCACTACCAGGCCCGGCGGTTTGTTTAAAACCAAAATATCTTTATCCTCGTATACAATGTCGAGCGGTATGGATTGCGCCGCAATCGGCACATCACGAATTTCAGGAATCGTAATGGTGTATGTCTGGCCCGATTTTACTTTGTGCGCGGGATCGGAAATTATTTTGCCGTTGCCACGCACTTGGTTTTCCTTGATCAGCGCTTGAATTCGCGCGCGGGAAAGATCGGCTAATTTCTGCGACAGAAATTTATCCAGCCGCGCATGATCGTCGGCTGGGCCAGCGGAAAGGGAATGATTTTGTGCAGACATAAAATTATGGCCTGGAATGTCCAACGGCAGCGCCGGTTAGAATCCATAAGCCATAAAGGATGAACAGGCTTAATAGAATAAAACAAATGAATCGAATAACTTTAAAACCCATGGTGGGTATTTTAATAAACTTGCCCCAACATTTGCAAGCCGCCACCACGAAACAGCCATAATACGATTAACAACATAGGAAATATAATTACAAAGCCGACTAAGGCGGCAATATGCTTATCCATGTCATCTTACCTCCTACCATTAATATTGGCATGGTAAGATGGCGTTTCAATGGCGGAAAACCGATGTTATAGCGCGATGCAGCATGGAAAAGCATAGAAAAAAGGGCCGATCCGAAGACCGACCCTTAAGAGCACACCCCAAAATCTAAAATTCACAAGAGTATGCGGGGAACCTGCTTACGGGATATTTTCCCGGCAATCCCATCCCGCATCGCCCACAGGCTGGCAATCCAAGGTTTGGTTAGGATCATGCGGATCATCTTCGCCGCCGTCACCGCCCCCGCCACCATCTGGAGGAGGGTCTTCGCCATCGAATATGGCTTGGTGGGTATAATTCCAATCGGCGTGGGCTATGGAAGGGGCCAATCCTTGGAAGGCCAGAATCATAGCTAAAATCAATAGCTTATACTGCATATTATCCTCTCCCCGGCTAATAAGACCGCGTGAATACAGTTCTATTATGGCAAAGAAAGCCTAATTAACCATTGAATATCGTTAAAATTGTATGGATTTTCGGCGTTAGCTGGCCGCCAGGACATGGGATAAGAAAGTCTTAATCCGTGGGTTCTGCGGGTTTTCCAGGATTTCGGACCCACCTTGTTCAATGGCTCTGCCTTGATCCAGGCAAATGATCTGGTTGGCCGCGCGTTTGGCAAAATTCAAATGGTGCGTGACAATAATCATCCCGCAACCTTTGTCTTTGACCACCAGCAAGAATTCCAGAATTTTGGCAATCTGTTCCACGTCCAGCGCCGAGGTGATTTCATCCAGCAATAAATATTTAGGTTGCAAGGCAATCGCCCGGGCGAGGGCTAGGCGTTGTTTTTGGCCGCCCGATACTTCGCTGGGATAGCGGTCGATGAATTGGCGCATGCCGAAAAAGTCGATCACTTCTTCGACCAATTCCTTGCGCTCTGGCGTTAATTTATCTTCAATAGGTAACAACAGATTTTGCCGCAGGGTGATATGCGGCCATAAAAATAACTGCTGAAACACCACGGTCATTTCCGGCCATGGCGGGGTGAACTGCGCGCCTTCGGCCATTGGGAAATGATATTCTCTGCCATCGATGCTGATCGATCCGGAATCCGGCGTTTCGATCATCGATAAAGAGCGCAATAATGTGGTTTTGCCGCCGCCAGACGGGCCGACAATCGCAGTGATGGTGCCTGGCGCGACCGTCAGGCTGACATCCTGAACGACTGGAAAACCTTGCAGTGATTTGGATATGTTTTTAGCAATGAACATGAAAACTCTGGGTTCTGGGTTTCGGGTAATGGGTATTGGGATTTCTGGCTGAAAAAGAACTATTTAAAATTCCAAACCCCAAAACCCAATCCCCAAATCCCTTTTCTTATCGGTCCGACAAATTCCTCGTATACTTATTCTTGATCCAAACAGCGACGCCGTTGACCGGCAGGCAAACCATCAGGAAAAAGATCCCAAGCGCGGTGTAAATTTCAACGGGTTTATAAATTTGCGCGTTGATGCGCTGCGCCACGCGGAAAATTTCTTCGACTGAAATCAAACTGGAAAACAAGGTTACATGCAGCATCGTGACTTGCAGCATTAACAAACCAGGCAAGACCTGGCGGAATAAAATCGGCAATTGGATTTTAAAAATGGTCTTTTTGTGCGGCAGGCCGCAAACGCGCGCGGCAAATAAATATTGCTGCGGAAAATCTTCGAGCGCAAAGCGCACCAAATCCGCGACGCCAAAAATATTGACGATAGTGAATGTAAAAGCGGCGGTGTAAAACGGGTCAATCACGACTTCAAAAATCGCCTGCACCGGATAATGCAGCCAGAATAAAAATACCAGGATCGGAATGCCGGCCAGGATAAAGGAAATAATGCGCGATACTTTTCCAACCGAATCCGGATATTGCCATCCAAAGAATCCAAGCGCCGAGCCCAAAATAATGCCAAGCGACCAGATAATCGCGCAAAGCTGTAAAGTAACCGCAAGACCGCTTAAAAAGCCGGTATGGTATTGAATTAATATGTCGAGGACAGTCGAAAACATCTGAACAGGGTATAGGGTTTAGGGGTTGGGGTAAAGGGATAAGTGGGCCGCATTATCGAAACGGTTTCGCCAGGCGGTAAAAACTGCCGGGATATTTTTCATATTTATCCAATATCTGATCCATTTCGCCGCTGTTGATTATATCGGTCAGTGCTGCATCGATCATGGTTTTAAAAGCCAGATCGCCTTGCGGGATTGCAATCACATTGGGAAATACCACCAATGGTTTTTCGCTGCCGCATAATTTATCCTTGGGATTATTGGCATTCCATTCGGCAATATGAAATGGTTCGACAAAAGCCATATCGGCCTTGCCGGTTGTGACATTCATCAGCAACTGCGTCAGATCGGCGGAATTGGGCAGGGTAACAACACCGGCCTTTGGGAATCTTGCGGCCGTTACCCTTGATGCGACCGATCCATCCAGCAATGCGATTTTGAAATTTGGATCGTTCCAGTCTTTTTCATCTCGGGGTTTATCGCATTTCTGGGCGCCGATCATGCCGCTGTAATAAAATGGGGTGCTGAATCCGACAAATTTGCCTTCGTTCGGGTTCATCCAGTAGGTAATGCAAACAGCGTCGTACCGTCCGGTTTGCAGTCCCTGGACATTGGTGGCAAAAGTGACTTCTTCGGTCCAATCTATGTTTAACCCAAGCCGTTCGCCCACCTTTGTCATTACATCCACCGCTACGCCGGAAAAAGCGCCGGTATTGGGATCTTTCATCACCGCCGGGGGAAATAGGATATAGCCGCAACGCAAGGTTTTGGACTGCATCACCCGTTCATAGGCCGACAAGGGGGTGTTAATTTTAGCGGGTTTTTTAAAGGTATTGATCAAGCCTTGCGCGGCCAATAAAATCAGCCAAATCGAAAGCGCGACCAACATAACACGGTTAAATGTTTGATTTTTCTGCATGAAACGAAGTTTTAAGCATTTGCGCGGTAAGATATTGTATACTAAAAGCATATCGGGGAAATGACAAGCGTGCTTATTCGGGTACTGATTTTATCGCTGTTGATGATGTGTATGTTGGCGCCAAATGCGCTGGCCGACCAAAATCGTTGGCAAACCGCGCGGGTCGGCAATATGACCCAATTCACCTATCAGTATGATGATTTTTCCGGCCGGGCGCGGCAATTGAGCTTTATGCTGAATACGCGCCAACTGAATGCCGGCAGCAGCCAATTCCAAACATTCGATCAAGACACCATGGAAAATTATACCATGGAATATTTGCAATATTATGCGGCGCAAATGCCGGGCGTTTCGGTTTCGGTCGATAAAATAGGGGATGCGATCAGTTTTCATGTGTTAGGCCCCAACGAGCAAGCGGTGCAACAGACGCTGGCCGTCATGAAAGCGCGCAATGACGAGGCACAGGATCAATATTTGCAATCCAAATATTTTATCAAGGATACCACCGGCAAATATATTATGCCTGACCATATCCGTATTGCGCTGGATTACGTTGCGCCGATGCGTCCCGTGGCAAAAGCGGTTTCCGGGGCCGCGGCCGAAAAAGGTCCGCGCGGATTTTTAAATGAAACGCTGAACTTCCTGCAATCGATTCCGTTCGATACTTTGCAGGATCGCACCACATCGAATGGTTCCGGATTTGCAACGCCTTATGGCTTGCTGGGTATGAACAAGGGAGACTGTGATACCAAAAGCGTTGCGATGATCGCCATGGCAAGGGCTTTATACCCAAATATGCCAATTGCGATGATCTACACCACCAATCATGCCTTTGTCGGTTTTGGCGTGCCTGCGGCGTCTGGCGACCGGATTCTAACTATAGACCGTAAGGTTTTGGTATTGGCCGAACCGGCCGGTCCGGGCCTGTTCCGCCTCGGCCGCGTTGGACATGAATCCAACGCCGACCTGGATAAAAATTACTTTTCTTATGTGATGGTGCCTTAAGAAGGTATCAGGTTTCAGGTGTCCGGTGCCAGGCCAAATTTACTTGGCAAATATTATTTTGAAAATAATCATGGAAATAGACCGGCTTAAACCTGAAACCCGGTACCTGATACCTGACACCTTTAATCTAAATAATCTCGATCGACTCGGCTTCTTGGCCCTTGCCGCCGTTGACAACGCGCATGCGCACCGCCTGGCCTTCGTCCAATGTCGATAATCCCGAACGGCGCAAGGTGGACATATGAATGAACACATCGCGGCTGCCGTCTTCGGGCATGACGAATCCGAAACCTTTTTGGCTGTTATACCATTTTACAGTGCCGGTCATTTCCTGCGCGGGACCGCTTGGGGCGTGATGATCACGATCGCGATGGCCATGTCCGCCACCATCGCCATATTTGCTGCGGCGTCCGCCGCCACCAAATCCATCGTCCCGGCGCGGACGGTCGCCAAATCCGCCTTCGCGGCGCGGGGGGCGATCGCCAAAATTGCTGCGCGGACGTTCTTGCGCTGTGCTGGTGTCGACCGATATGATTTGTTTTACTTCCTGGCCTTTTTGACCGCTGCCAATAATGCAGCTTAAAGTCGTGCCATCCGGCAAAAATTCATGTCCGGCATTGGTGACTGCGGAGATATGCAGAAATATGTCCCGGTCACTGCCTGGGGCATTTACGAAACCAAAACCTTTTCTGGGGGAAAACCATTTAACCGTTACTGTAGTCGGAGTCGCATCGGAACCAAAAGAATCATTCATAGGATAACACTCATTTATAATTGATAATACGCCACTTAATACTTAACTGTACCAATTAATTATATCACAAGAACTAGGCCCAATTGGGCAAGAATCATTAAGATTCATTGCCACTATATCTAGATTCGGTAAATTTTACTTTAACAAAATCGGAAATCAATCTATTTCATCTTAAAAAATTACTAGGATCTATATATAAGTCATTTTACATAAAAAGCTCATACAGTTTTGGCACGATTTTTGTTTATCTTTGGCTTTGCCCGGAATGGAATCCAACATGTTGCAAAATAAGAAAGTTTTGATTACCGGTTCTACCAGCGGTATTGGCTTGTCCATAGCAGAAAAATTTGCGGGACAGGGCTGTAATATAATGATTCATGGGCTTAGGGATCAAAAACAGCTACAAAATATCCAAAACAATCTCATGGACCGTTTTAAGGTCGAGGTCCGCGTGTCTGATGCGGATGTGGCCAATTCCCAGGATTTGTCGACATTGGCCGATGAAGCCGCAAAATGGGGGGTGGATATTCTGATCAATAATGCGGGTATTCAACATGTAAGCCCGATTGAGAATTTCGCGCCGGAAAAATGGGACCAGGTAATGGCGGTTAATTTGCGCGCCGCCTATTTCCTGATTCACAAACTGATTGCTGGAATGAAAAAAAGTGGCTGGGGCCGGATCGTCAATATTGCGTCGGCGCACGGTTTGGTCGCATCCATCAACAAGGCCGCCTATGTTGCCAGCAAACATGGCTTGGTAGGGTTGACCAAGGTTGTTGCGTTGGAATCCGCGAATGACGGGATAACATGCAACGCCATTTGCCCGGGCTGGGTACATACCGATATAGTCGAAAAACAAATCCAGGCGCGCGCGTCCGCATCTGGCCGCAGTGCCCAGGAAACGGCGCTTGATTTAATTGCCGAAAAAATGCCGTATCATAAATTCGTGCAACCGGACGAGGTTGCTTCATTGGCTTTATACTTGGCCAGCGATGCGGCGCGGGCGATTACCGGCGCATCATTGTCTATCGATGGCGCTTGGACGGCGCAGTAACTGCAAATTAAAACGGCCGGGAATTCCCGGCCGTTATGCTTAGTACCGAATGATTAGTTCGATTTAACTTTTTTGCCTTTCGGTTTTTCAACCACATCGGCGGCAACATGCATTTCCAAAATTCTATCCGGATCTTCTACTTTGCCGTTGCGGGTGCGATCGCCTTTTTTCAAGGCATCGACATATTCCATGCCTTCGATTACGCGGCCCCAAATAGTGTACTGGCCATCCAGATAGGACGCCGGCGCAAAGCAAATGAAAAACTGGCTGTCCGCGCTGTTGGGATCGGACGTGCGGGCCATGGATACCGTGCCGCGAACATGTTTTTCGCTGCTAAATTCGGCGGGCAATTTGGTGCCCGATCCGCCCGTGCCATCGCCCTTTGGATCGCCGGTTTGGGCCATAAAGCCTTCGATGACGCGATGGAAAGTCAGGCCATCATAAAATTTCTGGCGGGTCAATTCCTTGATCCGCGCAACATGTTTTGGCGCAAGATCAGGACGCAGTTCGATCACGACCCGGCCGGATTTCAATTCCATATATAAAGTATTTTCTAAATCAGCAGCATTCACAGAAGTCACCATAATTAAAGTTAATAAAATACCTAGCAAAAAACGCATATATATTCTCCGTTACAATATGGTTAGGATTTTGGGGAAGATTTTTTAAAAGGTTTCTTAAACGCATCGGCAATGGCGCGTAAATTATTGCCATGGCCCGGGTTGTCGGAAATTTTATGGGCTTGCTGCCCTGGCGCCGGTTTCAAAGTGCTGGCGGATAATGGATCTTGATTGGCCATATTTTTTTGCAATTGACCGATCATGCCTGCGAAATCGATCTCTCCGTTCGCCGTCGCGCCGGTTTGCGGCTTGCCTTCCAGCTTATGGGCCACGCGCTGTACATGCGCCATGGTTGCGGCTTCGCGGAAATTGGCGAACAGGCCGTCTTCCAGCAATTGGTCTTCGGCGCAACGCGCCAATAAAATCTGGCAGGCTTTTTGGCGATTGCCGCCCGACTGGCGCAAGGCTTCCTCGATACATCCATCAACGTAATTTTTGCTCATGATCCGGCCCTTTCGCGATATGATAGGCAGAGAATTTAGCATAGCATGGGGATAGAAAAAGAAAAATTAAAAACCGGCCTTGCCCCAATAAGGTCACAATATAAACAGGAAAAAGGGCGATCCGATAACGGTGTATAAAATAATTGCGGCGGCAAAACCAAATACTAGCCGCTTGGAATTAAAGCGGAAATGGGTTTTGACCCCGGTTTTTAACGGTTGGGCGATTGTTAATAAGCGCAATGCCTGCATGAACGCGGCCAATCCCATAATTGCCGCGCCCAGCCAAATCCAAACCACCAATGGATGATAGGATAGGCGCAAAATCGCGGCGGATTTATCGGATTCAACTTCGGCCATGGCGGTATACACATCGCCCATCAGGGACGTATCGCGAGACGATTCGGTAGTAACCATGCCTTGCGAAGGGTAAAGATGTTTTTCCGGATATAGTAATTGCGAGTAAAAATTTTT
>SHNJ01000021.1 GCA_004295055.1 Alphaproteobacteria bacterium
ATCACGACCGCAACCAGCGCAACCGCTTCGAAAATAGTTTTGAACACTTCTTTGATCGAACGGTCGATGAAAATCGAAGAATCATAGGCGACTTGCACATTCATGCCGGGCGGCAAGGCTTTGACGATGTCGGGAATGGCTTCCTTGACTTCTTTCGACACTTGCAATGGATTGGCGGTCGATTGTTTAATCACGCCCATCGCCACCGCAGGCTTGCCGTTAAACCGTGCGTTAACGCGCGTATTTTCGGCATCTATCTGCGCGCTGCCAATATCTCTCAACCGCACCAGATAATTGGGGCCTTGCTTGATAATCAAATTGTCGAATTCTTCGGCTGTGCGCAAATCGGTTGTGGCCTGCACGGTAAATTCACGCTTGATACTTTCAATACGGCCGGCCGGCAATTCCACGTTTTGATTGCGCAACGCCTGCAACACGTCCTGCGGCGTTAAATTATAAGCCGCCAATTTCAAGCGATCGAGCCAAATACGCATCGCAAAGCGCCGTTCGCCGAAGATCCTTACGCCGGAAACGCCATTTAGATTCTGCAGTTTATCTTTGACATACCGATCGGCGACATCGGTTACTTCTAATGGAGAATGCTGATCGCTGGAAAAAGCCAAATATAAAATCGGCTGCGCGTCGGCTTCGACTTTGGCAATGCTGATATCTTCGACTTCTTCCGGCAATACGCCTTGCACCCTCGCCACGCGGTCGCGTACGTCGTTGGCGGCATCATCGACATCGCGGTCAATGCGGAACCGAACCGTAATCTGGCTGCTTTCCGAACGGCTGATCGAAGACATCACCTCGATCCCTTCGATTCCCGAAACCGAATCTTCGATGATTTGCGTAACGCGGCTTTCCATGATTTCCGCGCTGGCGCCAGGATATTTGGCATCGACCGTGATAATCGGCTCGTCAATGTTCGGATATTCGCGAATACTTAGCCGTTCAAATGCCATCACGCCGATCAACAGCACCAACAAATTGATGACGGTGGTGAAAACCGGCCTTTTGATCATGGTGCTGGTGATTTGCATAATGCCTGGACCCTAATTCGCTTTGGCTGCCGGCGGCGCTTCGCCATCCGGTTCTTTTTTATCCGCTGGCGCCGGCATAGCGGCGCGAATAGCGGAAACAGGCGCGCCATCGCGGATTTTCATCTGACCAGCAGTGACAACCTCGTCCCCTTCGCTCAATCCTTCGGTGACTTGCACAAGACCTTGATCGCGGAAACCGGTTTTAATCGTGGTATTGACCGCTTTACCATCGACGACTTTATATACAAACTGGCTGCCGCCGGTTGGAATGACCGACTGTTCCGGAATCATTAGCGCGGTCAATTGATTGCCCAACGGAATCGAAATTTGCGCAAAGGCGCCTGGGCGCAGCACCTGATCATGATTGGGCACATAGGCGCGCAAAATAACGCTGCGCGTTTCCGCGTCTATTTGCGGATCGATAGCATAAATTTCCGCAGTAAATACTTGACCCTGCATAGTCGCGGTGGTCAGATTGATTTTCTGGCCAACCTGGACATTATTCAAATAAGTCTCCGCGATGCGGAAATCCAATTTTAGCGGGTCGAGCTTGGTAATCCCCGCCAAATCCTGCCCCGGCGCAACATAATCGCCGACACTGACCGACCGCACGCCGATCACGCCATCAAACGGCGCCAGCAATTGCATTTTCGCAAGCCGCGCGCGCGATAAATTCACGCTCGCTTCCGCCGCCTGCCATTTCAACCGGTTATCGTCGCGCGCATTGGCGGTACCGGTTCCCTTGTCAAACAAAGCGCGGGAGCGTTCGTAAATCTGTTTGGCCAAATCGCGCGAAGCGATCGATTCTTGCAACTCGGCGCGATATAAACTGTCATCCAGCGAAATTAACACCTGATCTTTTTTGACAGACTCGCCTTCCTTGAAATGGATTTGCGCGATGCGGCCGGCGACTTCGGGTTTTAGGATAACCGATTCGTCGGCTTGCAGAGTTCCAACCGCTTTTACTTCCGCCGCCATTGGTTTCAATTGCAAAACGACCGTTTCAACAGGCGTTGCAGGCATTTGGCCAGCCGGCGCCGCTGCGGCTGGCGTGGCGGCGGTGCCGCTGCCCTTGACACCGGATAAAATCGGGAAAAGCTGATCTTTGAAATAAACCGCCAGCGCCAGAAAAGTTAAAAATATAAGGAAATACAGGGTTTTTTTGTTTTTGGGCTGCATGTTTGGACTCCGCTTTGTGTTCCCAATATAGTCGGCTGAAGCAATTAGGAAAGTGTTGTTTTTGCGACATAAAACATATTGTCCACCGGCAATCCCAATTTCGCAAAAGGGATCTTTGTATACTTTATGGCTTTGTTACTATAATTTAAAGGATCAGGCATTCTCATGAACTCTGCCGAATTACACGATATTCTGGATAAGCACGCTAAATGGCTGCAAAAGCTGCCAGGGGGGCAGCGCGCCGATTTATCCAAACAAAAATTAATGGGCATAAATTTAGAAGGCGCACTGCTGCAGTCCGTGCGTCTGACTGGAGCAGATTTATCCGGCGCCAATCTGAAAGGAGCCAATCTGAGTTACACCGATATGTTTGTGGCAACTTTGGATGGCGCCGATCTATCGAACACCAATATGGCACGCGCGGATCTGCGCGGTGCGTCGATGAAGGGCGTAAACTTGGATTACGCAGACCTAAAACAGGCCGATTTGCGCGGCGGCGCTTTCTTTGATGCCGAAAACAGCGCGCCCGAAGGCAAAAAACGTGCCACTGTTGCCGATTTCATCGAATCCGGCGGCGGCGAACCGTCCAATACCGGCGCGAATCTTGCGGATTCGTCCTTATATTGCACCAGCCTGGTTGGGGCGAAACTGGCCGGCGCAAATTTATCTGCGGTCAATTTATCCCGCGCCAATTTGGATGGTGCCAATATGACCCGCACTAACCTAAAAGGCGCTAATTTAGGACTCGCGTCCATGAAAGGCGCGACGTTATCAAGTGCATCGGTCGAAGGCGCCAATTTCCGCCATGTCGATTTTGAAGGCGCGATTATCGACGATATCGATTTTTCCAAGGCCGATTTGCGCGGCGCGATGCATGATTCCGTCACGGCCAATTTGCCGTCGAAAGTCCGCCAGGCGCTTAGCGAGCATTTAAACTGGATCCGCAGCAACGGCGAAGCGGGCGAGCGCGCCGATCTGATGAAACTGGATTTAAAGCAAGCCAATTTATCGGGATTCAATTTAATGGCGGCAAAATTATCGGGCGTCAATTTCGAAGGCGCAAATCTGTCGTTTGCCATTTTGTCGCTGGCGGATCTTAGCTGGGCCAATCTAAGCGGCGCCAATTTATCCCGCGCCATATTAAACGGCGTCGATTTGCAAAAAGCCAATTTGCAAAAAGCCAATTTATATGGTGCCGACCTGGATTGGGTTGAAATCGAACGTAGCAGCGGCAACAGCGTGCAATCATCCAATCTTGAAGCCGCGCAATTTATCGGCGCGAATCTGGAAGGCGCGAATTTCCGCAACACATTGCTAAGCGGTACCGATTTTTCCGGATCCAATTTACGCCACACCAATTTCCTAGGCGCGGATATTTCCACCGCCAATTTCAACAACACCAACCAACAAGACGCTGTATTGCCGGAATCAGACCTATGACCCCGGATAAATTATTAAAAATTCTCAGCAACCACGAAACCTGGCTAAAGGGCGCGGTTGGCGGCAAACGCGCCAATTTTTCACATCAAAATCTGTCCGGCATGTCTTTTGTCGGCTTAAATTTAAAGCTGGCGCAGTTTACCGGCGCGGATTTACGATATTGCAATTTTTCCGGATCGGATCTTAGCGAGGCGGATTTATACGGCGCCAATTTGCATGGCGCGAATTTGGCCGAAGCGACTTTATGCCGCGCCGATATGCGCGGAACAACATTGCAAGACGCCGATTTCACAAGGGCCAATCTGACCGAGGCCGACATGCGCAGCGGCCGGTTGATTCGCGGCAAAACCAATGAAGACGGCGAAAATGTTTCAACCGCGGATCTGTACCAAGCGGAAGCGGAAGACAAAGGAAAACACGCGCATTCCGCGGTGAATCTGAAGAACGCCAAAATGTCGAAAACCATCTTAATCGGCGCGCAGTTGCTGGGCACCAATTTGACCGGCGCCGACATGTCGGAAGCGGATTTGGAAAATGCCAATTTATCTGGCGCGAATTTATCGCGCGCCAATTTGACCCGCGCCTCGCTGGTAAAAGTCAATTTGCAAGGCGCCACCATCAAGGACGCCTGTTTCAAACACGCGGATTTGAACGATGCGAACTTGGTCGGTGTCGACTTGATCGATGCCGATATCACTGGCGCCAACCTGCCTCGCCCAAGCCTGCAAGCCAAACCGTCGATCCAGCAAATCTTGAACGAACATTTTGTTTGGATCAAGGAATCCGGCGCCAAGGGCGCGCGCGCCAATTTGTCCGGCGAAGACTTGAAAGGCCTGGATCTTTCAGGAACCAATTTGTCCGGGGCGGATTTAGACCGTTGTAAAATGGAAAATATCAATTTGGAAAATTCCATCCTGGTTATGACTAATTTTTCCAGCAGCGTTCTGCGCCAGGCCAAATTGCATAAAGCCGTTTTGGAAGGCGCAAACCTGGCCAATGCCGATTTGACGCAAGCCAACATGGATGAAGTGCAATTGGGCGCCGTCGATTTAAAAGGGCCGGACGGAATTCATACCGGCCGCACCTGGCCATCCAATCTGGTCGGAGCCAATTTGTTCAAAGCCAGCATGGTCGGAGCGCACCTAAGCGGCGCAAATCTTGCGGACGCGAATTTATCGCAAGCCGACCTTAGCCATGCCGATTTGCGCAATTGCAACCTGAACAACACCAAATTTGAAGGCGCCAAAGTGCAAGGCGCAAAATTCCCTGACGGATTCAAGCCGAAATTGGCTTAATATTTCACCTTCCTTCTCGACTCCGATTCATTTTCCGATTATCTTCGCGCCATGATTATCGAACTTGGGCATTTCGCGGCGATTCTGGCATTTGTGGCCAACGGGCTAGCACTGTTTTTTGGCGTGCAGAACTTTCGCCACGATTTAGCGGCGCGCGATGCCAGCCCGATCATGTTTTTGCGATTCAGCTTTTTATTGCTGAGTGCGGCGATGATTGCCCTGATGAACGGCTATATTCATTCCGATTTCACGGTGCGCAATATTTTCGAAAATTCGCACACGATGAAGCCCCTATTATATAAAGTCTCGGCTTTATGGGGGAATCACGAAGGATCTTTGTTATTCTGGGCATGGATTTTGGCTGGATATGGCTGTGCCTTTACCTTTTTATCCAAATCCTTGGAATTTCAAAGCCGCAATATCGTTACCAGCGTTTCGGCCGCCGTCGGATTTTGTTTCACGGGATTCATGTTGCTGGCATCCAATCCATTTTGGCGGTTATTCCCGCCGCCGCCGCAAGGCCGCGATTTAAATCCGATTCTACAGGACCCCGCGCTCGCTTTTCACCCGCCTTTACTTTATCTCGGCTATATCGGATCGACGGTATTGTTCGGATTCGCGATGGCCGCTTTATTGCAACCGGCCAAAGCTAAACCCATCTTTAATGCGATGCGGCCGTGGGTATTGTTGGTTTGGTCTTTTCTAACGCTCGGCATCGCGCTTGGCAGCTATTGGGCCTATTACGAACTGGGTTGGGGCGGATGGTGGTTTTGGGACCCGGTTGAAAACGCGTCTTTAATGCCATGGATATTATGCACCGCCCTGCTCCATTGCACCATTGCCGCGGCGCGAGGACAATTGATACATTGGTGTCTGTTATTGTCGATTGGCGCGTTTGGGTTAAGTTTAATTGGCACGTTTCTGGTGCGTTCGGGGATTCTGACTTCGGTGCATGCGTTTGCGAACGATCCGATGCGCGGAATTTTTTTATTGGGCATCATCGCCATCATCCTGGGCTGCGCATTGCTAATCTATGCCTTGCGCGCAGCCAGAATTTCTTCCGCCGCGCCGGAAAATTTCCTGTCCCGGGAAATGGGATTCGCCCTGCATAACCTGTTCGCCGCCGTGTTATGTTTTACCGTATTCCTGGGCACTCTATACCCGCTGTTTATTGAATTATATAACGGGAAAAAATTGTCTATCGGCATGCCGTATTTTCAATTGACTTTCCTGCCGATCGCGGCCCCATTGCTGTTAATCATGGCGGTTGCCCCGTTTTTGAAAACCGCCGCCACGCCATCGCGTTTTTTTGCGCGGCAATGCCTGATCACTTTTGCCGCGGCCATCATCCTAACCGCAATCACAATCGCCGGACTCCGGTATAAATCGTCTTTAGGGGCTGTTGGAATTTTTATCGGTTGTTTCGCGATTGCAGGCAGCGTTTGGGGATTTTTACGCGCCGCCGTGAATCGCAATATCAACTTCAACACATATACTTTTGCGCTGGGCCATCTGGGCATGGGGTTAAGTGTAATAGGCATGGTGGCGTCGATCGCCTGGCTGTCCGAAGACACGGTGCGTTTAAAGATCGGCGAACAAGCGACGGTCGGCGATTATGTATTTACCTTGCAACAAATCACCGAAGATATTCGCGACAACTATGCCTATGTCCAAGCCCGATTGCTGGCGGAGAAAAATGGTTACGCGCAATTGCTTTATCCGGAAAAACATCTTTACCCTTCGCAAGGCATGGTTACTACCGAGTCATCTCGCGATACGTCCCTTATGGGCGATGTGTATACCGCCATGGCCGAAGTTGAATCCGATAAATCCGCCGCGATTATGCGCCTATCCTATCATCCATTGGTGGTTTGGATTTGGCTGGGCGCGGCAATTATGGGATTGGCCGCGTTCATGCAGGCATTGCGCTTATTAACAATCGCCCAACCGTTAAGAACCGGGGTCAAAACCCATTTCCGCTTTAATTCCAAGCGGCTAGTATTTGGTTTTGCCGCCGCAATTATTTTATACACCGTTATCGGATCGCCCTTTTTCCTGTTTATATTGTGACCTTATTGGGG
>SHNJ01000022.1 GCA_004295055.1 Alphaproteobacteria bacterium
GCGATTGAGTTTAGAACAACTCTTAGCTTGATGTGTAGTAGATACCGTCGATTTTCATGAGTCGATGCGGCCCCAAAGGCCAATAAAACTGTTCCCGAGAGGACGTTTTTCTTTTCACGTTGTCAAAGAGTTCTCTGTTTTCGCCCTCGTTCATTCGAGGCCATTGCAGCTATTCTCAGCTTTGGCATCATAGGGATGCTATGGCAACGTTAACTTGATAAAGGAAGACTAAATATGCCTACAGGTACAGTAAAATGGTTCAATGCCACCAAAGGTTTCGGATTCATCCAACCAGATAACGGCGGAGCCGACGTATTCGTTCACATCAGCGCCGTAGAACGCGCCGGTTTGCGCGGTTTGCGCGAAGGCCAAAAAGTAAGCTTCGAATTAGCGACTGAACGCGGCAAAACCGCGGCGTCCGATTTGAAAGTGGCTGACGCTGCCTAATAAAGGCTTTTCTTAGAAATAAGAATCAGAGAAGGCGCGAAGCGGTTTGCGTTTCGCGCCTTTTTATTGATTGCGGGCATTGATCCCGCAAACGGGTAACCAATAAAGGTATACCCAGTAAAGGGAAACAATGACTCAGGATTTTAATGGCTTTGGCCTTTCGCCAAAGCTTTTGCAAGCGCTTGCACGTTTGCAATTCACCACCCCAACACCGATTCAGGCGCAGACTTTGCCATTGGCATTGTCCGGCCGCGATATTCTGGGCTCGGCCCAAACCGGCACCGGCAAAACCGCTGCCTTCGGTATTCCATTAATCGAACAATTGATGCAACGCCCGGATGCGGCCGCGTTGATTATGACGCCAACCCGCGAACTTGCGGCGCAGGTGGTTGAATCGTTGACACAAATGATTCCAACGCAAGATATCAGAACCGCCTTATTGATCGGCGGCGAAGCAATGCCGCGTCAATTCAAACAATTACAAGCCCGTCCGCGCATTATCGTGGGAACGCCAGGCCGTATCAACGACCATTTGGCGCGAGGCACTTTGAAATTGGGCAATATCCGTTTCCTGGTATTGGATGAAACCGACCGGATGCTGGATATGGGTTTTGGCGTGCAGATCGAAAAAATTATTAAAAATATTCCAGAAGACCGCCAGACTTTTATGTTCTCGGCGACTATGCCGGACAATATCACTAAATTATCCGCGAAATATCTGCGCAACCCCGAACGGATTGCGGTTGGATCGACCAGAACGCCGGCGGCGAATATTCAGCAGGAATTGATTCACACCAGCGATGAAGACAAATATACCAAATTGGTGGAACAACTGGAAGCGCGCCAAGGGTCCGTCATTATTTTCGTGAAAACCAAATATGGCACGGAAAAACTGGCAAAGCGCCTGGTGAAAGGCGGCCAAAAAGCCGATGCGATTCACGGCGATTTGCAACAACGCCGCCGCAACCGCGTGATTCAATCGTTCCGCGACTCCGAATTCCGCATTTTGGTGGCAACCGATGTCGCCGCGCGCGGTTTGGATATCCCGCATATCGAACACGTGATCAATTACGATCTGCCGCAAGCGCCGGAAGATTATATTCACCGTATCGGCCGCACTGCCCGCGCAGGCGCCGAAGGATCGGCGGTCAATTTCATTACGCCAGCCGATGGCGGCAAATGGAAAGCCATTCATAAATTGATGCATGGCACCACCAATGATAACAAACAAGGCGGCCAGCAAGGCGGACGCAAACAGAAATCTTTTATCAACGCAAACCGCGAAGATAAGCCGCGCAGATACCAAGGAAAGAACCGCGGCGATCAAAATCACCGGCCGTTCAAAAAACGGGATGATGATCGGAGTCAGCCGCAAGAACATCGTTCCTTTAAAAAACGGGATCATGGCGATAATCCAAAATCTCATCGTTCATTCAAGGATCGTTCGTTTAAAAATCGGAATGAAGACGGTGGTCAAAAAGAATTCCGCCCATTTAAAAAACGCGACGATGATCGTGGCCAGCAACCGGAAAATCGCTCTTTCAAAAAATGGGATAAGAACCGCGGCCATCGCAAAGGCAAGGGTCAGAACACAAACCCCCAGCGTAAGCGCGATGGGGATCGTAACGACCATCCCCGCAACGATCGTCCACAGATGGATTGGCGCGACCGGCAGCGGCAAAAGCGCCATTCGCGTAAACAACGCGCGGCTTAACGTATCCGGGATTGACAGATGCGGGTTGGCGGCATAGTTTCCATGCATTAAAAGGGGATCACTATGATGCAAACTCGCATACTGGCTTTGGTTACTTTCGCGTTTTTCCTGGCTTTCACAGCGCAGGCTCAAGCGACCGACTTAACGCTCGATCAATTGATCAAACTTTGCCGCTTCGATAGCGTTAAAGACCGCGATAATTGCGCGCATTATATGCAGGGTTTCTATGACGATTTACAGGCTGGCGAGGTTTATTTAAACCGCGCGTGCAGCAAGAGAATATTCACGGTTAAGGATCAAAAACCAATTATCGACTGGCTGGCCGACCCCAATAATATCAAGGTGGAAAAACGCGAGGAAATAGGCGGGGTAATCGCGCTGATGTCCTATTTGATGCGTAACGACAAGGCGCAGATTCCATGCAGCGACATTGGCGGCTATATCCCATTTGATTCTTTGGTTTCCCGCTGCGAAAGCAGCATCGATCAAGACAGTCCATGCAAGTTTTATTCCGGCGCGGTGAATGAACTGGAAGTGGTGCGTCACTCCATGGCCGAAAAACCGTTTTTATGCGTCCGTAACAAGAATGGCGAACCAGAAGAATTGCCATATTTGCCGGATGAAGAAGTATTGGCTGTGATGCAGGATTACCTGAAAAACAATCCAAAGGCGCGCGGCAAATCGGCGGCCGGAATGCTGGTAACCGCGCTAAAAAGCAAATATCCATGTGCTGCGGATAAATGAGTTCCGATTTAATCCTAAGCGTTCAAGAAGCCGCGATCCGGTATGGTCCGAAACAAATTTTCGAGGATCTGACGTTCAGCATCTATGCGGGCGACAAAATCTGTCTGGTTGGCAAAAACGGCGCCGGTAAAACCACGCTGATGAATATTATCACCGGTACGATTGATTTGGACGGCGGCGAGCGCTGGATGCTGCAAGGCACGACGGTAGGGTATTTACAGCAGGATATCGAGGTTAAACCGGGTCAAACGCTGCGCGATTTTATTTTCGAACAAATTAGTACTGAAAACCAAGAAGAACAAAACGCCTATAAAATCGACATGGTGGTCGAACCATTGGGGTTGCATATCGACGATCGTATGGATCGGTTGTCGGGCGGCCAGTTACGTCGCGCCGCTTTGGCGCGCGCGCTGGTGGAAGAGCCGGATATTTTGTTGTTGGACGAACCCACCAACCATCTGGATCTGGATGTCATCGAATGGCTGGAACAATATTTGAAACAATATCGCGGCGCGGTGATTTGCGTCAGCCACGATAAAACCTTTTTGGCTAATATTTCCGACAAAGTGTTCTGGCTGGATCGCGGCAAATTGAAATTATGCCCGCGCGGATTCGCCTATTTCGAAGAATGGTCGGAAATGGTGTTGGAACAGGAAGAACGCGAATTGCAGCGCCGCCAGCGTATTTTGGATCAAGAGGTGGAATGGGCCAGCAGGGGCGTTCGCGCCCGCCGCAAACGCAATGTGCGGCGGCTGGAATTGATGAAGGAAGAACGCGAGAAATTAAAACGCGATCGTAATGCGTTAAACCGCATGCTGGCGAAAGTTGAATTTGAAGAAATGGAAATGGAAGGCACGTCGAAAAATGTCGCGGAGTTTTTCGGCGTATCGAAAAAATTTGTCGAAGACGGCCAGGAAAAAACCATATTAAACAAATTCTCGCTGCGCATTCAACGCGGCGACCGGATTGGGATTTTAGGGCGCAATGGGTCCGGAAAAACCAGTTTTTTGCGCCTGTTGATCGGCGAAATCCCGCCCGATACCGGCAAGGTCAAAATCGCGCGGGATATTGAGTTTTCGTATTTCGATCAAAAGCGCAAGGATTTGGACCCGCAAGCGTCATTATGGACCACGCTGTGCCCAAATGGCGGCGACCACGTCAATGTCATGGGTAAACCGCGCCATGTATGCGGTTATTTAAAAGATTTTTTATTCGATCCGTCGATGGCAACGCAATTGGTGGGAACTTTATCGGGCGGACAAAAAAACCGCTTGATGCTGGCCAAAGTGATGGCAAACCCGAAAAGCTTCTTGATCTTGGACGAACCCACCAATGATCTGGATATGGACACGCTTGATCGTTTGGAAGATGCATTGATGAATTATAAAGGCACGCTGTTGATCGTCAGTCACGACCGCGATTTTCTGGATCAAACCGTGACCAAGATTCTGGCGTTTGAAGGGGATGGCAATATCGAAGCTTATATCGGAGGATATTCGGATTATTTGAAAAAGCGGGATGAAAACCGTAAGCCGCCTAAACAACAAACGCAGGTACAGAAAAAATCGGTTGATGCGGTCAAGGACTATCCCGCCAATGTTAACGCCAAGCCACAGAAACTGTCTTATAAAATGCAGTATGAGCTCGACAATTTGCCAATGATTATCAGTGATTTAGAAAAAGAAGTCGAAGCATTAAATGACCGGCTGGCCAATGCCGAATTATACTCTGCCAACCCGCAGGAATTCACCCAATGCACCAAACGTTTGGCCGAAGCGGAACGAGAGCTGGCTGCCGCCGAAGAACGTTGGTTGGCGTTGGAGGAGATGCGGGTTAGCAATTGATATTTATTCTCTCCCCCTTGTGGGGAGAGATAGAAAATATTAGCGATCGAAGATCGCTTAGATTTTCTTGAGTGGGGGTACCCCCACCCCGGCCCTCCCCACAAGGGGGAGGGGGGGAATAAAGCTAATTTATTTTCTCCACGGTGCCAGCGCGGCATACAGCATCACGCCTGTTGCCACAGACAGATTTAATGATTCTGCCTTGCCGGGAATTGGCAGTTTCGCCAAATGATCGCAAGATTTTGCCAATTCGCCTGACAATCCTTTTTGTTCGCTGCCCATAACCAGGGCAAATGGCGGTTTATAGGAAACTTCGCGGAAGTCATTGGCGCCTTGTAAAGCGGTGCCGATGGTTGGCAATTTATTTTGCTTGATGAAATCCGCTACGGTGGAACGGGCGAGGGGGATATGAAATATCGAATCCATCGTGGCGCGCACGCATTCTGGCGCAAACGGATCGCACGAATCGCCGATCAAGATTATACCATCTATGGCCATCGCATCGGCGGTGCGGATGATCGTGCCGAGGTTTCCAGGGTCGCGGGGAGATTCCAGCGCAATCACGCAAGTTTTGGCTGAGGATAGAATTTTACCGGCATCGGCATATTTATGCCGGATCAAGCCGATTATATTCTGCGCATTATCCTGTTGCGACAGTTTTTGCATGACTTTAGAGGCAACTGTAACGCATTTTATTTTTTTTGCCATCGCCGATTTTTTTAACGCGCCGGTTTCACGCGAGGCCGATTCATCAAATAGCAGGCAATCGATTTCATAAAGGCCGGATTCAATCGCCGCGCCGATGGTGCGTTGGCCTTCGGCCGCAAACAAACCGTGCTGCTGGCGGTATTTTTTATCGCGCAGGGACGCCGCTTTTTTAATTAGCGGATTTTGCGCGCTTTCGATAACGGATGTGTTTTTATAGCTATTCATTGATTGGACGTGTTCCTATGTCCCTGGAAAAACGCAGCATATATCCATCCGGATCTAGAACCGCAAATTGGCGGCAGCCAGTATCGTGATCGCCGGTGCGGTACCATTTATCTTCAATGGGCAAAAATATCGTTACGCGATTTTGTTGTACGCGATGATATAATTCGTTCACGTCAGTGGCTTCGATCTGAAAATTAATGCCACGGCCTAATGGTGGGGTTAAATCACCGGTTGCCCAGGTGCGGCCCAAGCCAATTTGGTCGATCATTAATTGCGATCCTTGACGTTCCAACATGGCAAAGCCTTCTTCCGGACGCTGAAATAATACGGAAAATTGAAGTATACGCGTATAAAAATCCAAACTTTTTTTATAGTCTGTGCAGGAAAGTTCGGGAATAAGCGGCGGTTGCTGCATGATCAAATTAAACTTTTTTCAGAAAACTGGCGTCCAGCATAAGGCCTTTGACTTCCTTGGCGCTGGATTCGATATGACGGCCATCGGAACACAGGCGGATATTGGTTGCCTTGGTGCCGCGTTTTACAACGCCGGACGATCCCTTGACCTTAAGGTCTTTGATCGCCATTACCGTATCGCCTTCTTTTAAAATATTGCCGTTGCTGTCTTTGATAATAATTTCTTCCATATACGCTCCGTAAGTTTGTGCGGAAGGTATATCAGATTTTCGGCTTTATGTCATCATTGGGATAATGATTATGCCGGTTTGGCGGCTGTTTCAGTAATTCCAAGTAACTTCAGACTGCGGCTAACGACCTGATCTGGAATGAATGGCTTAATAATGTACCCGGTTGCGCCCATCGCGTAGGCTTTTTTGATATCGGTTTCCTTGCGTTTGGAAGTCAGAAATAGAACGGGAATATACTTGGTGTCGGGATTGCTGCGGATTCGCTGCAATACCGCAGGACCGTCCATGCCCGGCATAATCCAATCCAATATGGCCAGTTTGACCTTATTTTGTCCAATGATCTCCACGGCTTCCAGGCCGTTTTTCGCCAGCAGTAAGCGCACGCCGGTGCCTTTGAATTTTTCGGTAAATAAATCCAGGATTGCAGCATCATTGTCGGCAATCAGCAGCGTGCGATTTAAATTTTTTAAAACTGGCGCAACTTTTTCCGCGAGATATCGCAATTCAAAAGGCTTGGTAACATAATCGAACGCGCCGATGGATTTGGCTAATTCTATGTCGAGGGGCTTTTTGTTCGCGGTCAGCATGATAACGGGAATTTTCGCCGTCAATGGATCTTTTTTCACCTGTTCCAGCAAATCGATGCCGCGCATATCGGCAAGCCCGTCATCCAATAACACCAAAGCCGGTTTGTGATGCCGGATAATATCCAATGCCTTGGCGCCGTTATTGGCGGTCATTACCTCGGCTTCGCGCTTGAATAATGCGACGACCAAGTCTCGAATAACTGGATCGTCATCGGTAATTAAAATAACTGGCTTGAATTGCTGAGCGATTTGTTCGAGCGAATTCAATTCTGCCTCGCTTGAAAATTTGGGCATGTTGTCAATCATCTCCAGCGCTTTGTTGCAGGCTTGTAATAAATCCTCGGTTAAGGTGCGCAGCTTTTCGATAGAGGCTCTGTTGTCCAACGCAGTTTCCAGATCCGCAGCTGTCTGGCTGATATAGGAAAAGCCATAACTGGCGCCGGAACCGGCGAAATTATGGGCGCACTGGCGCATTTGCTGGAAAACCGTATCGTTAGCTCCGCCCATAGAGCAAGCCGTGATAAAATCGGTAATCTGCGGCCGGCGTTCGTGGAGTTGCGCCAGATATTTCCGGCGCAACAGAATCATACGGTCCTGGATGGCCGCTTTATTATTATCCTGCATTGGCGGACTCCCATTGTTTTTGCACATCCTGCGGCAGGGTCATGGGGTCAAAAGGTTTTGGAATTACGCCGATGGCGCCGCATTTTATGAATTCAGCGACTTCATTAGACTGCACTTTGGCGGTCATGAATACGACCGGTATGGACGATGCACCGTTTTTCCTAAGCGCTTCCAGTGTGCTTGGCCCGTTCATTTCCGGCATCATGACATCCATTAGAATTAAATCGGGCTTTGTGTTTTCCACATAAGCAAGGGCTTCCTTGCCGCTAGTGCAGGTATGGACTTCGAAATTGCCGACCATTTCCAGGGACATTTTGGCGATTTCCAGAATATCGGATTCGTCATCGACGCATAAAATATGTTTTAAGGTGGTGCTCATTGTAAGGCTCCTTTTCTATGAGAGTGCGCGACCATAGCCATGATGCGGTCGATAATGTAATTTTCCGAAACCCGGGATTTCACCAAGGATGTCGAAACCTGTTTTTGGGTTTCGGCATCAACTTCGCTGGCGGATAAAATAATAACCGGAACCGGATGTTCCGCTATGTCTTTCAATTTTTTCAGAAAATTCAGGCCCGAGCCATCGGGCAGTTCGATGTCCATTACGACTAAATCAAAGTAAGTGTGTTCCAGCCATTTTTTCGCGCTGCCCAGGGTGGGGGCGTTTACGACAATCGCGTGTTCCATCATCGCGCTGCTAAGAATATGGCTCAGGTCGCTGTCATCTTCGATGTGCAGTATATGCGGCAGGCGTTCAATATCCCCGGACACTGCGCGTTTCAAGGAATGAATTAAACCGCCATTCAATTTGGCGGCCTCGGACGGCTTGTCCAGCCAATCGACGACGCCGATACGGTTGCCCTGCATCGTCTTTTTGCTTTCGCTGGCGCGGCCTGAAACGATTACAACCGGCAGATCGTGGGTTTCCGGGTGTTTACGCAATTCTTCGACAAAATCGACGCCGCTGCCGTCCGGCAGCATAATGTCCATGGTCATGGCGGAAAAAGTTTTGTCCTGCAGTTTGCGGCGGGCCTCGGCAATATTGTAGGCAGTATCGGTTGTAAATCCTGCGCGTTCCAGGTAAGCCTTGATCAATCCGCTCATCGTTTTATCGTCCTCGCAAATCAAAATCGCATGAGGCAAATTGGATCCCGTTGGCGCAACGGCTATGGGCGCCGATTCAGGAATTAATTTCGGCAGGGTGAAATAAAAGCACGTGCCTTTGCCAATTTCGGTTTCAAAGTCGATTTTCCCCTTCATGGCCTCTATCAGCTTTGCAGTAATGCGCAAACCTAGGCCAGTGCCGTCGGTTTTACGCGCATCGGAATTGTCGGCGCGCGAAAACTTTTCGAACATGCGCGGCCGGAATTCGTCAGGAATGCCGTCGCCAAAATCGCGGACCGAAAATACCACCTTATCGCCTTTATCCTCGGCGCCGATCCAAACCTCGGAATTTGGATGTGAAAATTTTGCTCCGTTCGACAAAAGTTTGGTTAGGATTTGGATTAATCGATCCGGGTCGGCTATGACTTGCGTATCTTCCGGCGCTTTTTTCAGAATGAATTGAACCTTGTATTTCTCGCTGTATGTTTGATTGATTTCGATGGATTGCAGCAGTATTTGCTTCACATTGACCGGCCTTGATACTATCGCCATTTTCCCGGCCTCGACTTTTTCTATGTCCAGAATGTCGTTTATGATTAAAATCAGCCGTTCGCTGTTTTTATGCGCGATACGGACAAACTCGGCAGCCTTGTCGGGGATTTTGCCCAGAACACCGCCTGCGATAAGCCCCAGTGCGCCGCGAATGGAAGTAAGCGGCGTGCGCAATTCATGGCTTACGGTAGAAATAAATTCGCTCTTTAACCGGTCCATTTCCACCCGCGCGCCGATATCCAGAAACTGCATAATATAATGATCGGCGTTTTCTTTGCCGCCTGGCGCCAAAGTTACATTCAGCATAACCGATACGGTTTGGCTGTTTTTGCCGATAAGACGTTTTTCCATGGTAAAGGACGTAATATCCCCCTTCATGGATTGATGAATGTATTGCATATTTTTATGTAAGTCGTCGGGGTGTGAAATGGCTTCGAAATTATTGCCGATAAGTTCTTGTTCGTTGTAACCGAGCATGCTGCACAGGGATTTATTGACCTTTAGGAACTGCCCTTCGGTGGAAACGGATGCCATGCCGATAACGGCATTGTCCATGACAGTATGAAACACCGCGTCCCGCGATTGAATTTCGGCGGTTTTTTCTTTTATCAGCCGCTGTGCAGTTTGCAGGCGTCCGGCGATAATAAATGCAATGATAGACAGTACGAGAATGACCGATAATCCATATACAGAAATTGTGCCGGAATTGTTGACCGTGACCCCAAGCAGCAGTGCGCCAACCAATATGCCCGGCCATAGCCGGTATCCGGCAAGCAGAATGACGGCGACCGCGAGAGAGGACGCAAGAAAAATAAACGAAAACTGTTCCGTCGCCATTATTAGCGTGAAACTAAGTTTGGTGGCCGAATAATATGCAATTGCCAAAATCGCGCATTGCAGAATATAAGAGCGCGCAAAACGCTCAAGCATAGCAGATTCCTTTTGTAGAAAATTAGAAAGCAGAGTCGAACAATCCCAATTTTAGTTGTTAAACATTAAAAAATACTTATGGGGAAAATGACGGCGGTATGCAATTCCAACGGCAGCGGTTCACGCATACAAAACACAATCGCAAATATCGCGGTATGTTTTTTATATCGCGGTGTATGCGTGTAGAAAAAATCTTGCAGAAAAAAATAGAAACCAATTTTTTTCACGCGCACGCATGAAAACTGTTTAGTCGCTGTTAATTTTTAGCCGATAGCCTGAAGGTTCTTCACTATCAATCTTTTATTTTCCATCTAATTGCGCTTTGGCGCGCCGCACGGGAATAATGCTATGGCAAACGAAGACCTACAACAAAAGCTGCAGGCTAAGATGCGTGTCCTGACCAATCGTTATCTGAACGATTTAACTAAACGCATTGATGATATCGAAAATTTAACCGAACAGATTGATCGGAATGGCATTGATAATGACAGCCGTCAGGCTTTGCGATATCCAGCCCACTATGCGGCCGGTACCGGTGGGTCTTATGGTTTTCCGGTCATCAGCCAGAGTGGGCGCACGCTGGAAGATGCGATTCTGTCGCCGGATCGATTCGACACAAAGGATATTGTCCGGCTATCTCAGGATTTGATTCGCATTTCACGCGAGATTATTGCTAGGCATCATGCGGAAAATCCGGAAACGGCCGTTATTCCGCCGCAAGCGGAACCAGCACAGCCACAGCCGGTCAAGCAATCTTCATCCTTGCCGCTGGTGTTGATTGTGGATGACGATGAACTGATTCATCAGGCTTGCAAGGAATTATTATCCGCCGATGCGCGCCTGATATTCGGTAAAAACACGGACGAGGCATTGGATGCAATGCGCGAACATAAGCCCGATTTGGTGTTGCTGGACGATATGATGCCCGGTGGGATTACTGGATTGAGTTTTTTAGAGGGACTGCAGGATAATCAGGAATTATCAAAGATTCCCATAATTATGATTACAGCCAGCAGCAGGCCAAAAGACGTGATGCGGGGTCTTGTGGCTGGCGCGGCGGATTATATTGCAAAGCCAATAGACTATTCGTTGCTAGGCGAAAAAATAAGGCAGCGTTTAAACCGGCTGAATACTAAAATCCTGGTGGTTGATGACGATGAAACCGTGCGCGACCTGCTGGATCATAAATTTTCTTTCTCCGGTTGCAAGATGCTGCAGGCGGAAAATGGCAATGAAGCCTGGGATTTGATTCATAAAAATAAACCAGATCTGATTTTATTGGACCGGATGATGCCGGGAATAGACGGCATAGCGTTGTTGGGCATGATGAAACAGAACCCGGAATTGAAAAATATTCCGGTCATTTTTCTGACCGCGCGCGATTCCAACGCAGACGTTTTAGAAGGATTTGGCATAGGCGCGGTGGATTACATTCCAAAACCTTTCAATCCCGACGAAGTTGTGGCGCGCTGCATGCGCATTATTCAGGCGACGGAAAGAAAAGCATCATGAAATTTATAATCATGATCTATATCGCGCTGTTTTGGTTTGCAAGCATGGCGCAAGCGGATGATTACGACCCAGTTTGGCAAACGGATGCTGGTTTTGAATTCAGCGATTTTTCGCGCCGCAATCAGCCTAACTGGAATCAGGAGTTTACCCAGGTGACTAGATTTTTCGATTCCAAAAAAATGGCGATGCATGGGAAAATCATCCGTTACGACCAGTTTTCAAATATTGATAGCGAATATGAGGCAGGCGTTGATAGGTCCTTTTTTCCATGGTTAAACGCCTATCTATACGGATCGATGGCGCCGGACGCGGATTTCAGGCCGGAATGGCGATTGATGGGCGGCGGCAGCTTACGCCTGAACGACCCGGCATGGAATTTGGTGCCGGTTTGGCTGACGCTGGATTCAAGGTACGAGGATTACAGCGATACGGAAGTGATGAATATTAATCCGGGTTTACGCATAGAACCGGCCGACCGTTGGTCGATAGCCGGCCGCATGATCAGCGTGAAACAGCGAAATGAAGAGCGCGTCTATGGTTTCGATTTGCGGCTGGATGGCGCCGTTGCGGATGATTGGAGATTTTATACGGGCTATGCCAACGCACCGGAAACGGTTGCTGGCGTAACCGTTGATACGACAACATATTTTGCAGGCGCGGCTATTGATATAACTCAGGCCCACACGCTAAGGCTTGGCTATACGCACGACGACCGCGAAAATTCCTATATACGGCAGGTATTGAATGTCAGCCTTACCTATCGCTTCTAAATTAATCTGGGTTTGGGCCGGCGTGTGCGGTTTGATAGTCGTGGCGTCTTGCGTATTGGTCCTGTTGTTATGGCGACGCATAGCCGAGGATAAAAAGCGGAAGTTTATAATTGATCATAAGTCGCGATGGAAAAAATATATATACGCTGCAATCTATTCGCCGATTTCTTTGAATGAAGACAGTCTGCCGGAATTGGAAGATTTAGACCGGCAAATTATTTTGGATCTTGCATTGGATATTATGCGTGGGATGGAGGGCCAGGATAATCGCCGGGTCGTTGAGATGCTTAGTTTGTGGGGGATGCAGGCCTTTATTTATAAAACGGCACGTACAACATCCAAGGGACGCCGGATACGAGCTCTGACCTTGCTGGGATATTTTTCCGATGATGTATCCATTGCCGTGCTGCTGGAAGCTTTGCAGGACCGGGATGTTTATGTGCGCCTGGCCGGGCTGCGGGCGTTGGCGGTGCGCAAGTCGGTACAGTATTTACAGCAAATTTTACAAAGCCTGACATTGAATGGAACGGTCAATATTCCGCTGCTTGCGGATACGTTGCGCCGGTTCGGGGAACCGGTTGTGGTGCCGTTATTGAATATTATAAGGGATAAGGGCCTGAACGCGGATGTTCGGGCCGCCTGCATTAAGGCGCTGGGATCGATTAAACCGTTAGAGGCGGTTAACGATTTAATCGCCCTGTTGGCAGAAGAGAATGCTGAAATTGTGTTTCAGTCTTTGGATTCCATTGGCAGAATAGGGGATGCGCGGGCCATTTACGGAGTTCTGGCACTAACAAAGCGACCGCAACCGGAAATACGCGCCAAAGCCAGTCAGGTCCTGGGATTGTTACAGCAATCCGAGGCTATTCCCAGTTTATCGGACAGCCTGACCGACGAAAATTGGAGCGTGCGTTTTCAGGCGGCGCAGGCATTGTATAAAATCGGCGCAAAAGGCGTTGCAATTCTGCGCGCGCATGCAGGCAATCAGGATCGTGCCGGTATTATGGCGGCGCAAATGCTGGCGGAAATGGAGGGGTGATGTTTCTGCCGCCGGAATATCAATTTTATTTCGAAATTATGGCCTGGTGCATTCTGGCAATCGGGCTGACACAGGATTTAATTTATTTACTGGAACTGCCGGCAGCCTGGCTTGAATTCAGAAAACATTCTCATGCCGAAGATACGGAATCCGCCTGGCAATTCTTATTATCCGATACCGCGCCGCCGATCAGTCTAATTATTCCGGCCTATAATGAACAAGCCACAATTGTGGAAAGCGTTCGATCGGGCTTGGCGTTGAAATATCCGGATTTGGAAATTGTGGTGGTGAATGACGGGTCCAAAGATGAAACATTGCAAACTTTAATTAATGCCTTTCAGTTGAAACCGGTTACCAGAGCCCACAATCTAACAATTCCTCATGCGCCAATACATGGCGTATATGGATCGAAATTATATCCAAGACTGTTGGTGATAGATAAGGAAAATGGCGGCGGCAAGGCCAATGCCAGCAATGCCGGCATTAATTTCGCGCGGAATCCGTTATTCTGCGTGATTGATGCGGATTCTTTATTGGAAGGCGAGGCATTATTGCGCGCTGTGCGCCCATTCTTGGAAGAACCAAAGCAAATGATTGCCGTAGGCGGTACTATCCGCATTTTAAATGGCTGTTTAATCCGTGCAGGACAGATTAAGGAAGTGCGGCTGCCCACGCATTTCCTGCCTTTGGTGCAGAATATGGAATATATACGGGCATTCCTAATGGCTCGTCTGGCATGGAGTTATTGGGGAATGCTCGGCATCATTTCGGGCGCTTTTGGAATTTTCCGCCGGGACATCGCGCTGGAAGCGGGCGGATATTCCATCAATTGCATTGGCGAGGATTACGAACTGGTTATTAAAATGCATCGGGCCATGCGCGAAAAACAAATTCCCTATGCGATGCGATATGTGCCCGAGCCCGTATGCTGGACCGAAGGGCCGGAAACCCTGGAAACGCTGGGCAATCAGCGTAAACGCTGGCAGCGCGGCGCGTTGCAGGTTTTTTTTAAGCATCGGCGGATGTTGTTAAATCCCAGATACGGCAAAATCGGCATGCTGGCCTTGGTTCATAGTCTGATTGTGGATGTGATTGGGCCCTTTGCCGAATTTTTGGGATATATCATTATTCCTATCTTATGGGCGATGGGAGTTTTGAATATGGAATTTATGCTGGCCTATATCGCCGTATTTTTCGGATTTGGAATTTTTATCAGTATTTGCACTTTGTCGCTGGAAGAAATGCAGTTAATGCGGGTGCCCCGGACACGCGATCTTCTAAGATTGGCCGGCGTGGCCGTGATAGAAAATTTCGGGTACCGGCAATTGAACAATATCTGGCGGGTTATAGGCTGGCTGGATTTCCTGCGCGGTAAGAAAGGTTGGGGCCAGATGACCCGGAAAGGGTTTGGGGCGGCGTAATGGGAAAAGTACTGGTCACAGGCGGTGCGGGTTTCATTGGCAGTCATTTGGTCGATGCGCTGTTGGATGCGGGGGAACAAGTGCTGGTAGTGGATGATCTTTCTACCGGAGACCGGACAAATTTACGGCGAGAAGCGGAGTTTATTCAAGGGGACATTGCCGACCCCAAGTTAATCAAGTTTCTGGCGAAAGATATTGACCGTTGTTTTCATTTGGCGGCGATCGCGTCTGTCGAGCGGGCGAACCGCGAGTGGCTGCAGACGCATCGCATCAATGCAGGCGGTATTGTCAATCTTTTCCAGGCAATCGCCGCCGGGGAACGGACTATTCCCGTGGTTTATGCTTCCTCGGCGGCGGTTTATGGCAATAATAGCGGTGACTGTAACAGCGAAGATGATATCCCGCATCCGATAAGCGCCTATGGCGCGGACAAGCTGGCGTGCGAGCTGCATGGGGAAGTCGCGGCCAGGATACATAAAATTCCTAATGCCGGTCTGCGATTCTTTAATGTGTTTGGCCAGCGGCAAAATTCGTCTTCGCCGTATTCCGGAGTAATTTCGGCATTCGGCCACAGAATCGCCGCCGGTTATCCCATTACTATATTCGGCGATGGATACCAAAGCAGGGATTTTGTTTTTGTAAAAGATGCCGTAAAGGCCCTTATAATGGCAAGCTGCGCGTTGCAAACAGGCAAGATCACATCCGGAGTTTTTAATGTATGCACGGGACAGGGTGTAAGAATAAAAGATTTGCCGGAGATGATAGGGGACATTGTTCGCCGCAGACCGCAAATCGAATACGCGCCTGCCCGGGCAGGCGACATACAACAGTCTTTAGGCAGCCCACAAAAGGCAAGATTACAGTTAAATTATGCCGCCGAATTTTCAGCCAAACAGGGTTTGGAATTAATGTTCAATTCCATGTAATAAACTTATGGTTGTATATAATTTTATATTAAAGTGTCATGTGGATTCATCTGTGGATCGTTCATCAATTAGAATTTTATCGCAAGAATGAATTAAGGAATCGATATAATCCGCCACAAGCTTTTGATGGGCTGGGGCAATAGTATGCAGCATCTCGTGAAACACTTTTCCTTGTTCCGTTATTTTTGGAAATCCATAGGTCGTGCCTGATCCAATCAGCCCATGAATTTCTTTTCTAAGATCCTGATAATGCTCTGGCGTTGCTTTTTCTTCCCGCAGTATTTCCGCAAATTGCCGCAGTTGGTCGATGCGCGCCCCCAATCCATCAAGGTAAGACACGCGCATGCGTTGCATCAACTGTCGCAGTTCAGTATCATTCTTGTTCATGGTATGCTCTCCATTCCGATTCAATAATACGCGGTAAAACCATTGGATCCAATGGTTTTGGAATCACTCCGCTTACCCCCAGCGTATGATAGTATTCAACTTCATCGGGCTTTATTTTGGCGGTAAGAAACAAAACCGGCACTTCCCGCATGCGTGGAATTTCCCGGATTTTTTTTAGGGTTTCAAATCCATCCATCTCCGGCATCAATACATCCAATAATATCATGTCGGGATTTATTTCTTCTATTTCCGCCAGCGCGCGCATACCACCGTCACAGGTTGTAACAACATAATTGCCCACATTTTCCAGTGAAAAACGAATAACGGCGCGCATATCGTCTTCATCATCTATGCACAGAATTTTTTTTAATGATCGCAGCATGGATAACCTCTGATTTTGCGTATGTAATTTATTTCATCGAAAGAACGCTATCGTAGGGTAGAAATTATTATTGTATTAATTGCATATAATTCTATGCAATACAACCATAAGTTTAGTAGTGTTATTTATAAATTAATGGTTTTGTGGCTACAATAATAAAAGGGTTGTGCGATTTGGTGGAATAGGATCATGCTACGACCTTCGTCAGTACATACAAAAAAGAGGCAGGGGGAGATATTCCCAATACACTCTTTTGCGTTCTCGGTTGTTTTAACTTTATTTATCGCATCATCCATTATTGGTTTCAGCGTTTACGGCAATCATTTGATTGACCGTGTTGTGCGACAGGATGTTGAAGTAAGGCAATATACTAAGAAAATAGAGGATTTAGGCGGGGATTTGTTGAAAAATTTGACGGCTTCGTCGGATTATACGGCCGTTAAATATAATTTAGATCAGGTGCTCGAGGAAATTGGCCATCGGTTTCCCATTGATGAAGTCCATAATAGAATACAAGAAATTCATAATCTGGAAGACAACTTAATAAAATCCGCGGCATCGGAAACCGCGTCGGCGGCGCATTTGTCGCTGGAAAATAATTTATTGGAACAATTGTCGGAATTAGGCGATGCGCTGGAGGAATATGTATCCAATCAATTGTTATTGATTTCTAGAATGTTCGAGGTTGTGCTGGCGGCAGTCGTAACGGCTATCATGTTGGAAATTATTGCCTGGGCGGCATCTTGGAAAAATATTTCTCAGTGGCAAAGACTGTGGGATGTGACGAAAGGAAAATTGGAAAATTCCCATCAAGCCACACGGGATGCGCTGGCGATTGCCGAGAAGGCGACTATGGCCAAAAGCGATTTTCTGGCCAACATGAGTCATGAAATCAGAACTCCGCTGCACGGCATTCTGGGGATGTCGAATCTGCTGTTTGATACGGATTTATCCGCCGATCAGCGCAGCCTGGTGGATATTATTCGCAAATCCGGGGAAAACCTGCTTGGGTTGATTAGCGATATTCTCGATTTTTCCAAGATTGAAGCCGGTATGCTGACGCTGGAACCCGTCAATTTTGATTTACGCGATCTTGTCCGGGATGTCACGGATGTATTGTTTCTTAAAACGCAGGAAAAGGGGCTGGAAGTGCTGGTGGACATCGATCCAGCGGTTCCTCGCCATATAATATCCGATCCCGTGCGGTTGCGGCAGATATTGTTAAATCTGGTAAATAACGCCGTGAAGTTCACGGAAAACGGCCACGTATTGATAAAAGTAAAGTCCATTTCCGAGGACGATGCGGCAATCCGGTTATTTTTTGAAGTTCAGGATTCCGGTATAGGCATTGCGGAAGACAAGCTCGATTCTATTTTCAATCGCTATTCGCAAGCGGAAGAATCCACTACCCGCCATTTTGGCGGTACTGGGCTCGGCCTGTCGATTTGCCAGAAGCTGGTGAAAATGATGGGCGGGAACATCAATGTTTCGAGCCAGCAGGGCAGCGGATCGAATTTCCATTTTGATATTAAATGCAAAAAAGGCGAAGCAATTGAAGCCAGTCTGCCTCAAATTCCAAATATCGATTTGGCTGGAATTAGGGCTTTAATCGTGGACGATCAAGAAGTAAGCCGCGAGATTCTACGGCGATTTTTGACCGCACTCTATATGCGGGTGGATATTTGCAGTTCGGGCGAAATGGCTTTGAAAAAGATGCGGGATGAGGCTTCATCCGATCCATATCAGTTCCTGCTTACAGATTATAGATTGGCGGACGATATGAGCGGCCGGGATCTGGCCCAGCATGTTTCCGGCATCCCGGAACTGCGTCAAACGACCATGATCATGGTCACCGCCTTGGCGCAAACAGTCACCAGCGGTTTTCTGGCACGCAATGGATTTGCCGCGTTTTTTGTCAAGCCTTGTTATCCCGATCACATAAAGGCGGCCTTGCAAATATTATTGGATGCGAAACAGCACGGCAAAACGCTGCCGTTATTAACGCGCTTCCGCATAGAGAATATTTTGCAAGGAAATTCGGATAAACAGCAGTCGAATGTGAACATGTTCCATGGCATCCGCGTGTTGGTGGCGGAAGATATGAAAGTCAATGCGATGCTTATAACCCGCATACTGGAAAAGCGCGGCTGTCAAGTGGATATAGCCGTGAATGGAAGAGAGGCGGTGGAAAAACTGCGCGGCGCAAAATACGAAATCGTGTTTATGGATTGCCAGATGCCGGAAATGAACGGATATGAAGCCACGAAATGTATTCGCACCGAGGAAATGCCCAAAAATATTCACAATATAATTATCGCTTTGACCGCTGATGCAATGAGCGGCGACCAGGATAAGTGCCTTGCGGCAGGTATGGATGATTACTTGCACAAGCCGTTCAAGGAAGAACAAATCCACCAGATGCTGCAAAAATGGCTGACGCGCAAACCGCCCGTCATTCAAGCTCCCTCTGTTTATTATTCCTAGTATCAACAGGTGATTTATGATTAAAAAAATTTCAGTACCAATGTCCGACAATACATACCGGCCGGCGATCATGACAGAAAAAATATTATGGCTGGTTTATTTTGCCGGCGGATTTAGCGTGATGTTGGGTGCCATGGTAATTTATGGGTGGTTTAGCCACAATTTGTCGTTGGTACAAATTCACCCTACTTTTGTGGCGATGCAATTTAATACGGCGCTTGCATTTATTCTTTCTGGTGTAGGATTAATAGCGCTTGCGGCTCAACGCACCGGCCTGGCTCGTATTGTAACAATTCCATTATTTCTTATTGTTGGAATCACTTTTGCTCAATACATCACTGGATTTAATTTTGGCATTGATAATTTATTTTTCAAGGCATACATCAATATACAACTATCCCATCTCGGCAGAATGGCTCCAAATACCTGTATTTCCTTTCTGCTGATGGGGCTTGCGATTGTTGCCGGTACTACGCATAAAGCATTCCTGAAGCGCACCTATATGATGCGTTTGATTGGAATGGTTATCCTGTTTCTAAGCGTTGTGGCGCTTGCCGGTTATATATTCCATGTCGAAGCTGGTTTTGGCTGGGCGTCGCTGACGCGCATGGCGATTCATACCGCTATAGGATTTTTGGTTCTTGGCAGCGGGATATGGGCGTTTGCATCGTATGAATCTGTCGCCAATAGGATGTTATTCCGGGATGCGCCTGGCGGACATTTGCCGGTCATGGCCGCATTCGTTATTTTAGTGGCTTCTCTGGGCACATGGATTTATTTAGACACAAAAGAAATAGCCAATGCCCGAGGTTCCTTGTCTCGTTCGTTGGAATATGTGCAAATAGATCTTCAAAACCGCGTTGAATCCCGTGTCCGCATGCTGGGCCGTATGGTGAATCGTTGGCAAGTCGAGCGCGGAACGCCTTACAATAAATGGAAGCCGGATGCCATCAGTTATATCAAGGATCAGAAGGATTTGATTGCGATTCAGTGGATCGATGCCAATAACAACGTTCGTTGGTCCGAATTGGCCGATAGCATCGCCGATACCGCAGAAGTGTTTACAGCGGAAGAAAGATGGCCAACTTTACAAAGCTCTTTGGTTACCAAGCAGCCCGCATTTAGCCTTCCAATGAAAATTCTAAATAATAGTTACGGGTTGATGATCAGCGTGCCGATATTTATAGGAGAAAGGTTCGATGGCTTTATAACCGGTTTTTATGAAATTCGGGAATTGGTAAGTAGCGCCGCGATAGCAAAGCAATTTGGCAGCGACGCTTGGCTGGAAATCAGCAATGGGAATAGGATTATTTTCGAAACCATCGGCATCGATCCGACAGATAAACTGCGTTGGAGTATACAGGAGAATTTGGACCTGTATGGTTCTGTATGGTCGTTCGAAGCCTGGCCAACGCAAAAATTCCTGTTGGCGCAACGATCCGCGTTTCCGGAAATGATACTAACCGCAGGTATTTTGCTGGCTTTTCTGGTGGCTCATATATTGCGGCAGGCGGAAATTACCAGGCACCAAACTAATTTATTGGGACTTAGCGAAGAAACATTCCGCAATGCCATGGAATATGCGCCGGTAGGAATGGGTTTAATTTTTCCGTCGGGAGAGTGGTATAAAGTCAATAAGGCCCTGCGGAACATGATGGGATATTCAGAAGTTGAAATATTCACCCTGAATCTTCAAACCATAACGCACCCTGATGATTGGCCAGAGGATCAGAAACGATTGAATGCCTTGTTGCGTGGCGATATTCAAAGTTTTCAAATTGAAAAACGGTTTATCCATAAATCGGGCAAATTGGTCTGGGCCTTGATTAATGCATCCCTGGCAAGAAATCCCAATGGAACGCCGAAATATATCATCAAACAAATTTTGGATATCACCGAACGTAAGGAAATTGAAAGAGTAAAAAGCGAATTCGTGTCTATGGTCAGCCACGAATTAAGAACGCCGTTGACCTCGATCCGTGGTTCTTTGGGTTTGATTCTAGGCGCAATGAATAAAAGCCTGCCGGACAAAGTTTTAAATCACATTTCGATTGCGCATCGCAATTGCGAACGGCTGATCGTTTTAATTAACGATATTCTGGATTTGGACAAGATTACATCGGGCAATATGCAATTCGATATCCGGCCCGAGAAATTGTCATCTTTGATACAGCAGGCGGTGGAAGGAAACCAATCTTATGCAGAGAAATATAAGGTTCATTTCGAGGTGCGGCCAATTCCATTAGATATGATCGTTTATGCCGACAGCAACCGGACAATTCAAGTGCTGGCCAATCTTTTATCGAACGCCGCCAAGTTTTCGCCGGAACAAGCGACCGTTATCGTTGCGGCGGAGCAGAAGGGAAAATTTATCCGTATTTCTGTCAAAGATTCCGGATCTGGAATTCCACAGGATTTCCGCAGCCGCATTTTCAATAAATTCTGTCAGGCGGATTCTTCCGCCACGCGGCAAAAAGGCGGTTCTGGCCTGGGGCTTAACATAAGCCGGGAATTGGTTGAAAGAATGCATGGAAATATGGGTTTCGAAAGCGAAGAGGGAAAGGGAAGCTTGTTCTGGTTTGAATTGCCCAGTACCGATGAATTTGGCATGCGCGCGGCCGAGCCCATGGCCAAGCAAGAGCAAGTATATAATGATAACCGCCCGTTGATTCTGCATATAGAAGATGATGTGGATTTAAGCACTTTATTGGCCAATGCGCTTAGCGAGCGCGCGGAAATTATTCAAGCGCCGACAATATATCAAGCGGAAAAGCTATTAAAAGAAAAGAATTTCTCCCTGGTAATTTTGGATATCAATATGCCGGATGGAAATGGTCTGACATTGCTGGATCGCATGGCGACATTAACCGATTATCCGGTGCCGTGGCTTATTTTGTCGGCCTATGAAACAACGTTGGATATTCGGGATCGCGTTGCGGCCACCATGATTAAATCAAGGGTTCCCGAAGGGAAGGTAATTGAAACTATTCTTAAAATACTGCAGCAGCCTACTACGCCTAAAGAAGGAGAAAAATATGGAACATAAACTGCGGCGGATCATGTGCGTGGATGACGAATTCGATGTGCTGGATATAACCAAAGAATGTTTGGAAACTGTGGGCGGATTTAATGTCACCTGTTGCAGCAGCGGGGCAGAGATGTTCTCTAGGTTAAAGGAAACATGTCCGGATTTGATATTGTTGGATGTGATGATGCCGGGCATGGACGGATTGAAAGTCCTTGAAGAGATACAAAAGAGCCCAGAGTTCAGTCATGTTCCGGTGGTATTTATGACAGCCAGGGTACAGCCAAAAGAGCTGGAGGAATATAAGCGTCTTGGATCGAAAGCGGCGATCCCAAAACCATTCGATCCCATGCAATTATCGGCCCAGGTTGAGGAAATCTGGTTAAAATACGCATAGATAATAACCTTGCGGGGGTCTGCAAAGTTTTTATGCTTCCTAACGGATAGAAAATTTAAAGAATCGTAGATAAAGCCGCAGAAAACGTCTATGCCGCTTCGTCCGTTTTGGAGCCATCCAAATCTTCAAGTATGCCGCGCTCCACAAGAGCTTCACGCATACGGTTCATGAATTTTGCGAATTGTTCTTGTTCGGTTTTACTGAAATCGGAAAATAATTCCGATACACGGTCTTTGAATACGGTACATCCTTCCGCCAGCTTTTTTTCCGCCTTGGCGGTTGTTTGAATCATAATCGCGCGCCGATCCTTGGGGTGGGGTTTGCGTTCAACCAGCCCGTCTTTTTCCAACGCATCGACCAGAGCAGTGATATTGGTGGCGGTGACGCCCAATTCATCGCTTAATGCGCCCATGGTCATGGGGCCATTATCCATCAACAATCCCATTAACCGCAGCCGTTGCGGGGTCATGCCTTGCTGTTCCATGCGCGATTCCGCCCACCGGGTGAAACCGGGGCTGATATGCCAGAACAATTCCACCAATTGATGCTTGGCCGGGGCATTTTTTCCCTGGCTGAAACGGCATGCTTTGGTTTTGCTTTTTGTCGACAAGGATCAATTCCTATATTGCAATTTGATGACAAGTGACCTGAACAATATACACATAAAAAATATACATGTATATATAATTCATATATTGACTATATGGCATGGCGGAGCTACCTTTGCAAGGAAATTTATTATTCGCGGAGATTTTGGCCATGTTTCGTTTTAAATACCTCATCCTGTTAATTCTGATCGCGGTGATCGGTTACTTTATATATGTGCGCGTTATGATGCATGGCGGGGCGGGGCATGAAATGGCGGGAATGCCGCCAAATATGGCCATGCCGGTCAGCGTTGCCGAGGTTCTTGAACGCCAAGTACAGGAATGGAATGAATTTTCCGGCCGTTTGGTTGCGGTGGATCAGGTGGAAATCCGTCCCCGTGTATCCGGCACCATCGATTCGATCCATTTTTCCGATGGCGATAACGTAAAAAAAGGCGCGGTTTTATTTACCATTGATCCCCGCCCGTACGAAGCCGCGTATCAAGCCGCGAATGCGCGCGCTATTCTGACCGAAACCGAATTCAGCCGGGCGGAACGGCTGATGGCGGATAAAGCCATTTCGCAACGCGAATACGATCAGCGCAAAAACGATGTTCGCGTCGCAAGGGCCGATTTGACCCGAGCAAAGCTGGATTTGGGATATACTAAAATCGTCGCGCCAATTCCTGGCCGCGTCAGCCGCGCTGAAATTACGGTTGGCAACCTGGTCGATGCCGGCGGCAATGCGCCAGTGTTAACTACGATTGTATCCAACCGTCCTATTTACGCGGATTTCGATGTGGATGAATCGACTTATTTGCGGTACACCCGCGGCGCGGATGGCCAGGCGCAAAGTTTCGATCAGATCCCGGTCATGATGGGCCTGGCTACGGAAACTGGTACTCCGCATACAGGGCGGATCGAGTCATTCGACAATAAATTAAACCCGGCATCCGGTACGATCCGTGTGCGCGCTATTTTTGAAAATGCCGATGGGTCATTGGTGCCAGGGTTGTTCGCCCGTATTAAGCTGGGCAGCCCAACGGAAACCAAAGCCTTATTGATTACGGATCGCGCCGTGGGCACGGATCAAAGCAAGAAATTCGTGCTGGTGGTCGGTAATGACAATAAAGTGGAATATCGCGAGGTCAAATTGGGCAATGTGGCCGACGGGTTGCGTATTGTTCAAAACGGCGTACAGGCAGGCGATAAAATAGTCGTCAATGGCTTGCAACGTGCGCGGCCGGGATCTGTTGTGGCTCCTGAAATTGTGCCGATGGATGATAAGCAACCGGCAGCATCCGCATCCCCAACGCCAGCAAGCGCTGAATCAACGTCGGCTGGAATGACGGAGCCTGCTATGCCAGCCGCTGATCCAGCACCGGCATCACCAACGCCTCCGGCGGAATCTTCTCCGGCTTCTGCGCCGCCGGAAATGCCAAAGGCGCCAGAATCTGCGGCGCCAGGATCCCAGCAACCAGCCGCTAAGGAATAGTCATGAATATCTCCCGGTTTTTTATTGACCGTCCTATTTTCGCAGCGGTTTTGTCGTTGCTGATTTTCATTTCTGGATTCATTGCGATCTGGCAATTGCCTATTTCCGAGTATCCCGAGGTTGTGCCGCCATCGGTGGTTGTTACCGCGCAATATCCAGGCGCGAATCCAAAAGTAATTGCCGAAACGGTCGCCGCGCCACTGGAAGAACAAATTAATGGCGTCGAAGACATGTTGTATATGTTCTCGCAAGGAACATCCGATGGCCGCATGACTTTAACGATCACTTTTAAAATCGGAACGGATGCGGACAAGGCGCAGCAATTGGTCCAGAACCGGGTTAACCAGGCGCTGCCGCGTTTGCCGGATATCGTCCGGCAATTCGGCGTTACCACGGTTAAAAGTTCTTCCGATTTGACCATGGTGGTGCACTTGTTGTCCCCCAGCAATCGTTACGACTTATTGTATCTCAGCAATTATGCGACTTTGAATATTCGGGATCGCTTGCGCCGCTTGCAAGGCACCGGCCAGGTTGAAATTTTTGGCGGCAGCGATTACGCCATGCGGATCTGGCTCGATCCGAATAAAATTGCCGAACGCAATATGTCGGCGGGGGATGTGATCAATGCCATTCGTGAACAAAACGTTCAGGTGGCCGCCGGCGTTATTGGCGCGTCGCCATCGCCAAATACCGATTTACAGCTGAACGTCAATGCTTTGGGCCGTTTGCAGTCGGAAGAAGAATTTGCGGATATTATCCTAAAAACATCCGAAGATGGCGGCGTCACAAGATTAAAAGATGTTGCGCGCATTGAACTGGGTGGGGCGCAATATTCCTTGCGGTCTCTGCTGGACAATAAACAAGCGGTGGCGTTGGGTATTTTCCAAACGCCGGATGCGAATACAATTGAATTGTCCGACCAAGTCCGCGCCACAATGGAAGAGCTGAAAAAAGACTTTCCCGAAGGTTTGGAATATGACATCGTTTACGATCCAACCACATTCGTGCGCGATTCGATCAAGGCGGTTATTCACACGTTGTTAGAAGCCGTTTTCCTGGTTGTATTGGTGGTTATTCTGTTTTTGCAGACCTGGCGCGCTTCGATCATTCCGTTGTTGGCCGTACCGGTTTCTATCATCGGCACGTTTGGCCTGATGCTGTTATTTGGGTTTTCGATTAACGCTTTGTCGCTGTTTGGCCTGGTGTTGTCGATCGGGGTTGTGGTGGACGATGCTATCGTGGTGGTTGAAAACGTGGAACGGAATATCGAATCCGGCCTGTCGCCCAAAGACGCGACTTACCAAGCGATGCGCGAGGTAAGTGGGCCTATCATCGCAATCGGCCTTACTTTGATCGCCGTGTTCGTTCCGATCGCCTTTATCAGCGGCCTGACGGGCCAATTTTACCGCCAGTTCGCGCTGACGATTGCGATTTCGACGATTATTTCGGCATTCAACTCGTTAACCCTAAGCCCCGCTATGGCGGCGCTATTATTAAAAGGGCACGATACGCCAAAAGACTGGCTGGCGCGCGCAATGGACAAGGGGTTGGGTTGGATTTTTCGTCCATTTAATCGTGTTTTTAAAACAGGCGCGGATGCATATTCGGGCCGCGTTGGAAAAGTTCTAAATCACAAGGCGGCGGCTATTTTTGTTTATTTGATTTTAATTTGCCTGACCGTGTTCGGTTTTTCGCATGTGCCGACGGGATATATTCCCGCGCAAGATAAGCAATATCTGATCGGTTTCGCCCAATTGCCGGATGGATCTTCGTTGGATCGCACCGAAGACGTTTTGCGCCGCATGTCGGATATCGTGACAAAAACGCCGGGCGTAGCGCATGCGGTGGCTTTTCCGGGCCTGTCCATTAACGGCTTTACCAATAGTTCCAATGCCGGGATTGTTTTCGTGCCGTTGAAAAATTTCGAAGATCGCAAGCAGTCAGCCGGGGAAATCGCCGGGTCGCTGAATATGCAGTTCGGTGCGATTAAGGATGCGTTTGTGATGGTTCTGCCGCCGCCGCCAATTTTGGGGCTAGGCACGGCAGGCGGATTTAAACTGCAAATCGAAGATCGCGCGGATTTAGGGGACGAGGAATTATTCCGCGTTGCGCAAGAAGTGCAGGGCAAAGCCTGGCAGAATCCTGTTCTGTCGGGAGTCTTCAGCGGTTATCAAATCAACGTGCCGCAGTTGCACATTGATTTAGACCGGACCAAAGCCAAGCAATTGGGCATTCCGATTACCAGCGTATTTGAAACTTTGCAGGTTTATTTGGGGTCTCTTTATATTAACGATTTCAACAAGTTCGGCCGCACATATCAAGTAATTGCTCAGGCCGATGCGCCATTCCGCGACCAGGCCGAAGACATCGCGCAATTAAAAGTTCGCAATGATTGGGGTCAGATGGTTCCACTCGGCAGTATTTTGACCGTTACCCAAAGTTATGGGCCGGAACGTTCGATGCGGTATAACGCCTATCGGACAGCGGATATTAATGGCGGGCCATCGATGGGATATTCTTCGGGTCAGGCGCAACAGGCGATTGAAAAGATTTTGCACGAAACCTTGCCAAAAGGCATGAGTTACGAATGGACCGATTTAACCTATCAGCAAATTTTGGCTGGAAACACTTCGTTATATGTGTTCCCGCTTTGTGTGTTGTTGGTGTTCCTGGTTTTGGCCGCGCAGTACGAAAGCTTGATTTTACCTCTTGCGGTCATTCTGATTGTGCCAATGTGCCTGCTATGCGCCATTTTCGGCGTATGGTTTTCCGGTGGCGACAATAATATCTTTACCCAAATAGGATTGATCGTGCTGGTGGGGCTTGCCTGTAAAAACGCGATTTTGATTGTGGAATTCGCGCGTGAATTGGAATTGGAAGGGGCCACGCCATTAAAGGCGGCGATTGAGGCGGCGCGTCTTCGTTTGCGTCCGATCCTGATGACATCGTTTGCCTTTATCATGGGCGTGGTGCCATTGGTATTTTCATCGGGCGCCGGGGCGGAAATGCGGCACGCCATGGGCGTCGCGGTGTTTTCGGGAATGTTGGGCGTAACTTTCTTTGGATTGTTTCTAACGCCGGTATTTTATGTCGCCTTGCGCAAATTCGCTGGCAATAAATTGAAATCTTGCACCGTTCCAGCATTGCATGTCAAAGATTCGGGAATCACTCATGGCTAAAAATAAAATTCTTTTATTCAGTGTAGCGGCTTTATTGACGGGTTGCAGTCTGGCGCCAGATATGAAATTACCGGATTTAGGCCTGCCTAATGTATTCAAAGAACAAGCCGTTCCTGCGGAACACGTGGTCGAAGGCGTCGTTTGGAAAAAAGCCGAAAGTTTGGAACAATCGGATCGTGGGCAATGGTGGAAAATATTTGGCGATTCTAAATTGAATGATTTGGAATCGGAGGCGATTGCCGCGAACCAAACCTTGGCCGCCGCCGCCGCACGTGTGAATCAAGCGCGCGCTGAAGCCAATGTTGTTAGTGCGGGTTTATTTCCGTCAATCGATGCCGGGGCGAATGCCGTTCGCGTAAGACCGTCTGCAATCTCCGCCGCTGCCGGCAGCGGATTGACCAATCCATACAGCCTGTATACGGCGCAAGGCGTTGTATCGTATGAAGCGGATTTATTTGGCCGAGTTCGCAACAATGCCAAGGCGGCGGATTTGGATGCCAATGCGGTTGCCGCATCTTATCACAGCGTTCTGCTGGCGTTGCAAGCCGATGTGGCGCAAACCTATTACGCCATTCGCGCGCTGGATACCGAACGGCAATTGCTGCGCGATACTGTTAAATTGCGCGCCGAGGCATCGCGGATAATGCAACGCCGTTTTGACGAAGGGGAGGTGGGCGATCCGGATTTAACCCGCACGCAAAGCGAATTGGCCAGCACCGAGGCGGAATTGATTATTTTGGATCGTTCGCGCGCGGCTTTGGAACATGCCTTGGCGGTATTGTTGGGTAAAATTCCATCGAATTTCAGTTTTGCGGAATCTCCGCTGGTGGATGAAGTGCCGCCGGAAATTCCAGCCGGAATTCCATCGGGTTTATTGCAGCGCCGTCCGGATATTGCCGCGGCGCAATCCGTCATGGCCGCGGCCAATGCGCGCATCGGCGCGGCGCGCGCGGCATTTTTTCCGCAATTATTTTTAACCGCTTCCGGCGGATTCGAAGCCAATTCCTTCCGCGATTTATTCGAATGGTCCAGCCGTACTTGGGCACTGGGACAGACAGCAGGTTTGGCGTTAACTATGCCGATTTTCGATGCCGGCCGCAATATCGCCCGCGTCGATTCGGCGGAAGCCGCGTATGAGGAATCTATCGCCAATTATCGCCAGCAAGTTTTAGTTGCGTTCCGCGATGTCGAAAACAATCTCGCGGATCAACGGCTGCTGGCCGATCAGACGTTGAAACAGGACGTGGCGGCAAAAGCATCCAAGCAAACTACGGATTTGACACAGAAACGGTATGATGAAGGCGATGCGGATTATTTTGAGGTAGTCGATGCCCAACGCACATCATTGGCGACAGAACGTGCGGCCGTACAAGCCAAAGGCCAGCGTTTGATCACATCGGTGGAATTAATCCGCTCGCTTGGCGGCGGCTGGAACTAGATTCAAATACTATGGCAGGGCGCTGGCTGTACAAGCATACGTTTGTACAAGGTACATTTATTTTTCATAAAAAAATCATAAGCTTTTGTATTGATGAAAAGCCATTATAATAGTAGGGGTATTATATGGCTAAAAAAATTCTCGTTATTTTAGGAAATCCGGCACGCCAACGCAAAAGTTTATGCGAATCCCTGGCCTTGGCCTATGAAAAAGGCGCGACTGAAACAGGAAATGAAGTCCGTTTAATCAAAATAGCGGACTTGGAATTCGATCCTATACTGCATGAAGGGTATAAAGGCATTCAGTCCTTGGAACCTGCGATAGCCGATGCTCAAACTCAATTGGCATGGGCCGATCATATTGTAATCGTTTATCCTCTGTGGCAATTCAGTATGCCGGCCTTATTAAAAGGCTTTTTTGAAAGAGTCCTGATGAAAGGATTTGCTTTTGATTTCGGTACGGATGACGGCCCTTTTGTACATGCAAAATTTTTAAGAAATAAAAGCGCCAGAATCATTCAAACTATGGCCATGCCAAGTTTGATGTACCGGTTGTTCGCAAGGCAGCATGGAGCAAAGGCATTGCGAAGTACATTAAATTTCTGCGGCATATCGCCGGTAAGATTCAGTTACTATGGAATGACAGAAAAAATTAATGAGGATCAGGCCAATTCATATATAGATGAAGTCAAAATTTTAGGGCGGCGCGGCGCATAAGATTGCACTGCAGACACTAATTTTCCGGGATAGTGCCGTCAATGCGGTTTTTATTGAAAATACCTACGCGTTCGATGTCTTAAGGAAATTGTCCACGCGGGTTGCCTCGTGCTTGATGGCATCCAGCATTTCTATTTTCTTTTCCTGGCTTTCATTATGGTTTACTTCCGCGCGCTGGCACAGATGATAAAGTTTCATAGCGCCGAAATTGCCGGAAGATCCTTTTAGGCGGTGCGCGGCCGATTTCCAAGCCTCGCTGTTTTTATCGCGCAGGCATTTTTCCAATGTGCCCAGCATTTCCATCGCCTGCTGCATGAATAAATCGACCAATGCTTTTTCTTCATCCAGATCGCCATTGGTGAAAAGGCGCAGTTGATTCATGTCCACTGGCTGATCGGTTTCCTGCCGCGCTGTCTTTTTTGGCAGGGTCGATAGTACATCCGCATCTTCATTTAACACGAACAATTTTTGCAATATGCTTTTCAGATGCGTTGCGCGTATGGGTTTGCTGATATAGTCATCCATGCCGGAATTAAGGCATTTCTCCCGGTCGCCTAGCATGGCGTTTGCCGTCATGGCGACGATAGGCACATGAAACGGCGTTTCGGATTCCATCAACCGGATTTTTTGGGTTGCTTGATATCCGTCCAGTTCCGGCATCTGGCAATCCATAAATATGATATCGTAAACTTCGGTGCGGTATTTAAGTAAAGCCTCCGCGCCGTTTAAGGCGGTGTCGATATGGGTTATGCCGAATTTTCGCAGAAGTTTTTCCGCAAAAACCTGATTTACCGGATAGTCTTCGACCAACAACGCCTTGGCTTCGCCGATCGGCTTTAGGTTTTTCGATGCGCTAATATTGGATTTATATTTGTCGGCATGTTTTGAAATATCTTCGGGGCTGGCTATCGCCAAAGGCACGCGGAACCAGAAGGTGGATCCTTTGCCAACAACGCTTTCCACGCCAATCGTGCCGCCCATTAAATTGACCAGTTGTTTAGTGATCGCAAGCCCAAGGCCGGTGCCGCCAATAACGTTGCTGCCGCCGTAGAAGAGCTTAGCGCGTCTATCAATGAAATTGCGCAACGCATCAGCTATTCGGCGCAGATTGCCGGTGACGCCACAACAAAATCCCAGGCGGCCAGCGGACAAATGACGACATTGGTCAGCAGTGCCGAGAAAATTGGCAAGGTACTGGCATTGATCGACCAAATCGCCAATCAGATTAATTTGCTGGCGTTGAATGCGACTATTGAATCGGCAAGGGCCGGCGAGGCAGGAAAGGGCTTTGCTGTAGTTGCCGGTGAAATTAAGACTCTGGCAAACAACACTTCCAAGGCAACGGCCGAAATCGCGACGCTGATTCAATCGACGCAAACGCAAGTTTCCAGCGTGGATGAGCATATTCAAACAATCGCGCAAATCATCAAGCAAATGAACGAAGTTTCGATTTCCGTGTCCGCGGCAATTGAAGAGCAAGATATCGCTACTAAAGAGATATCTTCTTCTATTCAGCGCGCTTCCGGTAATGTTGCGGAAGTATCGCAGACTGTGCAAGAAGTCTCTGCCGCATCGACTCGTACGGGACAAGCGGCAGAAGAAATGAAATTTTCTTCGATCGGCTTAGGCACTCAGGCCAAAGGATTGATTAATGAAATTGACAATTTCATCAAAGATGTGCGCCTGATGGCAAACTAATTTTGGTACTCTACTCCCCTGTGGTCCAGTTGCCGTTACTCGCAACTGGACTTTTTCTTGCCAGTGCAATTCATTAAGATTAATTGTGGTCTGTGTTGAATAATATAATAGGTGCAATATAACGGATTGGCGTTATATTGGCGTATTATGAAAAAACGCCTTCCCCAGAAAAACACGCCAGACTTATGGATAGATCGGTTTCGGTGGCCGAAGGCGGACAGCCATAAATATAACCGCGGGTATGCCATCATTAACGGCGGCGATTTAGGGCAAACGGGTGCCGCTAAAATAGCCGCTTATTGTGCATTAAGGGTTGGGGCAGGGGTGGTTTCCGTCGCCTGCACGCCAAAATCATTGCCGTCTTACAGCGCTTCGTTTCAGTCTATTATGACCAAATTGGTGAAAGATAGATCCGCTTTTTCCAATTTAATAAGCGATGAAAGAATAACCGCCGTTTTGTTAGGGCCGGGCAATGGTGTTAATGCGCGAACGAAATCTTTTGTTATCGATGCTTTACGGCAGAAAAAATCATTGGTGCTGGATGCGGATGCGTTAACCGTTTTTTCCAAGGCACCCAATTATTTATTTAAATTAATTGCGTCGCCTTGCATTTTGACGCCGCATGAAGGCGAGTTTCTGCATTTATTCGGCAAATTTAGATTTGCCAAAAATGATAATATCTATCGCGCGCAAAAAGCTGCCGACGAAAGCGGGGCGGTGATTGTATTAAAGGGGTTTCATACTGTCATTGCCGCGCCGGATGGAAGGTTTGTGGTTAATACAAATGCCACGCCATTTTTGGCAACGGCCGGATCGGGAGACGCCTTGGCGGGAATATGTACCGGATTATTGGCGCAAGGAATGCCGATGTTTGAGGCGGCTTGCGCGGCAGTATGGATTCATGCGGACGCGGCTTCCCATTTTGGTCCTGGTTTAATTTCCGAAGATATTGCAGATCTGTTACCGCTGGTGTTGCGCCGGCTTCGAAAATACAAAAAATAGCTATGTTGGAATCCAATTCGTTTTTATCCTTTGTATTGACCTGCGTGATTATCGAGCTAACGCCCGGGCCGAATATGGCTTATTTGGCAATACTCAGCGCATCGTATGGAAGACGCGCAGGTTTTGCGGCGGTTCTTGGCGTTGCCCTGGGTTTGGGTATTGTAGGCATTATAGCCGCGCTGGGGGTTGCCGCGGTTATATCCAATTCGTTTTTTATGTATCAAATATTGTGATGGCTGGGTGTTTTATACCTTTTATGGTTGGCTTGGGATGGCTGGAAAAATGTCGAGGAAACATCCGCCGGCAAGACACAAGAAAAAATTCCTGAATCCAAGTTTTTTAAAAATGGTTTGATCACCAACCTTTTAAATCCAAAGGCTGCCGTATTTTACATTGCCATTCTGCCAACGTTTATTAGCCAACCAGTTTATATTCTTGGACAGACGCTAACATTTACCTTGGTCTATGTATTGATTGCCACCGTGATTCATTGTTTGATTGTAACGATGGCTGGTTCTGTAAATTATATTTTTAAAAAAGAAAGAGATATTCTGACAGTGCGCCGCATATTGTCTGCTCTATTGGCTGCGGTCGCCATATGGTTTGGGATATCCACCGGCAAATAAGCGAACCTCACATTCCTTTTTTGGCCACATGCTGCGGTATGGGACTGTATGCATAAATTATCCTGAAAATGAATATACTCCCTGAAATGTGACATATTACAAACTATCCCCTTGAATTTTCGATTTTGTATAATGTATTTGACCCTGATCAAATACATGATTTCGACGGCCTATTATTCCTTTATCCAAAATATGGAGAGTTAAATGAAAAAAATAACCTATTGTTTTGTTATAGCTGCGGTTCTGGCCGCCAGCCTGATGTCATTTTCTGCCAATGCCGCCACCGAAAAAAATTCCGCCAGCGATAAAAACTGGATGATGCGGTTCAGAGGCATAGCGGTCGTTCCCCAAGAAGATGCAAGCACCACCATTGGCGGTAATGTTGAAATCGATAACACTGTCGTTCCTGAGGTGGATTTCAGCTATTTCTTCACCAAAAATTGGGCGGCGGAATTAATTCTTGCCACCACCCCGCATGATGCGACCGCTACGGCTGGCAACATCGATCTTGGCTCTGTTTGGTTGTTGCCTCCAACATTGACCATGCAATATCACATGGATCCGGTGGACGGATGGAAACCTTATGTTGGCGCTGGTGTTAACTACACCATTTTTTATAACGAAGATAAAGGTCCTGCCATTAACAGCATCAAATACGACAACAGCTTTGGCCCAGCGTTACAGGCCGGTGTCGATTACGATTTGAAAAACGGATGGTTCTTAAATTTTGACGTAAAGAAAATCTGGATTAATACCGACGTTAAAATCAATGGCGGCGCTATTCGTGCCGACGTGGATATCGTCCTTGGGTGATTGGATTCGGGGCA
>SHNJ01000023.1 GCA_004295055.1 Alphaproteobacteria bacterium
TAAAATAAAAACAAAAAAACAAGAACCGCCTCGTAAAAGACCCAGCGCTCCGGCATCCTCATTGTTGCAATCTAAAATTAGAAGCGATGGCGCTTTGACGCCAAAGCCAATGACGACTGAAGAGTATATTAGGCAGTGGCAATCGGGATATAAAGGTCCGCCTTTATTGAACGATGGCCGTTGATTTTTTTTGCTGGCATTTAATACCGGCCGGATTACATTGCGTATATGGAACCGACAATTTTTCAAACCTACACGCCATTTCTGGTCATTGCGGCGATTATCGCCACCGCCGCGATTTTGATTTACGGAATTTTGCAAATGGCGAAATCGGTGCCGCCCGGCGAATCCTCGGTCGACAAGGCGCGGCGCAGCAACAAATTGATGCAGTACAGAATTATTCTGCAGGCGATCGCGGTGGCGTTGTTTATGTTAATGCTGGCCTTGCGCGGTTAGCGGACCAGGCCCAAACTTTTATATTCCGCCAGAACCGTTGCCCACGATTTGGGACTTATTTGAATATGGACATCCGTTTGCGCCTGATCGTAAGCGGTTTTCAATAAAGTTCGGAACTTTTTTGGATTGGGCGTTGTTGTGATGCAGGTATGAATGGCCGACAGCATATCGCTGGCATAAGCCTGATCGGAATCGGAATATCGTCCCTGCGCCACTTTTCTGGAAATTACAATATATCGCGCAACAAGATCTTTGAAGCATGTCCAAGATGCATCGCCGTCGGTTTCTATGGACAGCATCAACTCCATGGCGTCAGTATTTTCTACAAATTGATTCTCTGAAAGTTTTTTGCGCACCCTGGCTACTATGATTTTGTGCGATTCTTCGGCGCTTGGCTTGGCTGGAATTTTGTCCGGTGTAAATGATTTAAGTTGCGCGCTGCGTGCCATGGATACCCTGAAGTGTTTATTTTACTGATTTAAAAGGTCTACCAGAGATTTTTTACAATTTTATTGCACCGGCATGATTTTCTGCTAATTTGCCCAATATCTTATTGGCAAGTCACGGAAAATTATGAAAATATTCGTTCCTATCAAACGTGTGGTCGATTACAACGTCCGTATCCGGGTAAAGTCCGATGGCAGCGGCGTTGAAACGCAAAATGTAAAAATGTCGATGAACCCGTTCGACGAAATTGCGGTCGAAGAAGCTGTGCGGCTCCGGGAAAAAAATATCGCAACCGAAGTGATCGCGATCAGCATCGGCCCGGCCCAAGCGCAAGAAACTATTCGCACTGCGCTGGCGATGGGCGCGGATCGCGGCATCCATGTATTGTATGATGGCGAAACGCAGCCGCTAGGCGTTGCAAAAATTCTGTCGCAAATTGTTCCACGTGGAACAAATGATTATTTAATTATCATGGGCAAGCAGGCCATCGACGACGATTGCAATCAGACGGGGCAAATTCTCGCTGGCTTGCTGGGCGTGGCGCAAGGAACTTTTGCTTCGAAACTGGAAGTCGCCAAGGATCATTGTGCCGTCACCCGCGAGATTGACGGCGGACTTGAAACATTGAAATTGAAAACACCTTGCGTAATCACAACCGATCTGCGCTTGAACACGCCGCGCTTCGCATCGCTGCCGAATATCATGAAGGCAAAATCGAAGCCGATCGAACAAAAGACGCCGCAAGATTTCGGCGTGGATTTATCGCCGCGGCTAAAAACCTTGAAAGTGGTGGAGCCATCGAAACGCCAGGCCGGCGTGAAGCTCGGCACCGCGCAAGAGCTGGTTGAAAAATTGCAAGCGGCGGGAGTATTGTCATGAGCATCCTTGTCATCGCCGAACATAACAATCAAAGTCTATTAAAATCATCTTTGTGCGCCATCGGTGCCGCCGCACAATTAGGGGAAGCGCATGTGCTGATACTGGGCGCCAATTGCAGCGCGGCTGCCGATCACGCATCAAAAATAAACGGCGTTAAAAAAGTTTTAGTGCAAGACAATGTTGTGCATCAGAATTTTTTGGCAGAATCCGCCGCACCGGTGATTGCAGAGATTGCAAAAAATTATACGCATGTGATCGCACCGGCCTCTTCCTTCGGGAAAAATATTTTGGCGCGTGTTGCGGCGGCGCTGGATGTACAGCCAATTTCCGATGTGATAAAAATTCATTCGGCCGATACATTCGATCGTCCGATTTATGCTGGCAATGCAATCGCCACGGTGCAATCATCCGATGCAATCAAATTATTATCGGTTCGCCCAACCGCTTTTGCGGCGGCGGGTACTGGCGGCAATGCGCCAATTGAAAATATTTCCATCGCTGCGCCATCGCAAGCATTGTCCGAATTCGTTTCACGCGAGGTCAGCAAATCCGAGCGCCCCGATTTGGGCAGCGCGCGGATAATTGTTTCCGGCGGCCGCGGGTTGGGCAGCGCGGAGAATTTCAAGCTGATTGAAAAAATCGCCGACAAATTGGGCGCCGCCATTGGCGCATCGCGCGCTGCGGTCGATGCCGGATTCGTGCCGAATGATTATCAAGTTGGCCAGACCGGAAAAATCGTCGCGCCGGAATTGTATATTGCGGTCGGGATCAGTGGCGCGATTCAACATCTTGCCGGCATGAAAGATTCCAAAATCATTGTCGCAATCAACAAAGACGGCGAGGCGCCGATTTTCCAAATCGCCGATTACGGTTTGGTCGGCGATTTGTTCGCAATCCTGCCGGAATTGCAGGCGGCCTTGGAAAAAGCCAAGCATTAACATGCCAAACTGTGTCATTCGGGGCGCAGCATAATTTCTTTATATATTGTTTCGCGTCCGTATTGCGCGCCTATGCATGAAGTCGGCTAGAATGTCCACGCATTCTAGGAGAAGTTTTATGAGCATTTCTATTAAATCGATCGGCGTTATCGGCGCGGGGCAAATGGGCGGCGGCATTGTACATGTGTGCGCGCAGGCCGGATACGACGTGATATTGTTGGATGTCAGCGACGATCGGTTAAAGGCCGGTGTCGGCACGATTGAAAAAAATATGACCCGTCAGGTCAGCAAAGGCAAATTGACAGAAGCCGATATGAAAGCCGCGCTTGGCCGCATCAAAACTTCGACCGATTATAAATCGTTCGGCAATTGCGATTTGGTGATCGAGGCCGCAACCGAAAACGAAGAAATAAAAAAGAAAATTTTGCAAACGCTTTTCCCGAATTTGAAAAAAGACGCGTTGATTGCAACTAACACATCGAGTATTTCCATCACCCGCCTTGCCGCCGCGACGGATCGTCCCGGCAAATTCATCGGCATGCATTTCATGAACCCAGTGCCGGTGATGCAATTGATCGAGGTGATTCGCGGTATCGCAACCGACGATGCGACGCATGACGCGATTTTGGAAGTCGCCAGAAAATTGGGCAAAACCACCGCCGAATCCGAGGATTTTCCAGGCTTTATCGTCAACCGGATTTTATTGCCGATGATCAACGAATCGATTTACGCATTGCACGAAGGCGTCGGCAATGTGCAGTCGATCGACACCGGCATGAAATTGGGCGCGAATCATCCGATGGGTCCTCTGGAATTGGCCGATTTTATTGGTCTCGATACGTGTCTTGCGATCATGCAAGTGTTATATGATGGCCTGGCCGATTCGAAATACCGCCCATGCCCGTTACTGGTAAAATATGTCGAGGCCGGATGGCTGGGCCGCAAAACCGGAAAAGGTTTTTACGATTATTCCGGCGAAAAACCGGTGCCGACGCGGTAATTTCTACCGGCCTTGATTTGCGGCGGAATCGACCAGTATCCTGCTAACAGGCGTCCATTTATGGTCTTGCAATTTGCTGGTGCCAAATCCGGCCGCAATTCCTGTTGTCAAGGCGCAAACCCAACTGGCGGCAACCCTTATATTATCTTTGGTGCTGTCACTGAATTTAACCATAGTGGATTCTACAAATTGACCATAGGTCCAGTGGCACGCAGCCCCGCCCAATGCCGCGCAAAAACCGCCGATCGCAGCGCATTCCGTATAACTGCAAGTGGTCATAGCGCTCTTTTTAAAAATAAGTCCGCTAATGAATCCAGCAACCCCAGCGACCATCATAAATCCCAAGGCTATTTTGCCGTTGACGATGATCGCTTCTTTAATCTGCTGCCAAGCCGTTGGTGGGGGTACTATTTCCCATCGTACCATAATCTACCCTCGCTTTAAATTTGATGGAATTTAGCAAGGAAGGTTCAATATTACAAGCACGGGAAATCATTGTATTGTTTCAACGCCAATAGGCGGAATGCGCGATTGATTTTACATCCCTGTTTTCACAATCGGCAATGGCGGGGACGGCAGGTAGTTCTGTAAAAACGAGATAACTTGCGGACTGTCCCATTCGGTGGCGCCATATAATCGTGCGATTTCAACGCCGTTTTCGTCGATAATAAAACTGGCCGGTAGTCCCGGTATGTCCCAACTTTTGGTGGCGTTGTTCAGGGGGTCGGTATACAGCGCCAAATTCGGAATTTTCAGTTTGTCATAAAAAGGTTCGACCAGATTATCGTCCCGGTCTTCGTTGATCGCGATGACATCGAAATTCTGACCTTCCATTTTCGCCTTTAACCTCGATAAAGACGGCATTTCCTTGACGCAAGGAACGCACCACGTGGCCCAAAGATTCACCAGCAATAATTTACCCCGGAAATTCCGCAAGCTTAATTGCTTTCCGTCCGTATCATGGAATACAATAACAGATGGTTTCTGCGGCGGCTGTTTCATCAAAAGACCGGGGATCGGCCCACGGTCTTGCGCGCCTGCAAAACTTGGCAGAACGATCATTATGGCGGCGATGGCCGCGAGCAATAAAATTCGAAATGATTTTGGCATAAATAATATCATGGCACAAAAACCTTTAACAAAAGTTAGCGTCAAATCCAATTCCCAAAAAACCAATACTATATGGGGTGGCCGTTTTTCGGCGTCTCCTGCCGCTGTCATGGAACAAATAAATGTTTCCATCGATTTTGACAAGCGTTTATATCGCCAGGATATCGCCGCATCGCTGGCGCATTGTAAAATGCTGATCAGTTGCAAAATTATATCCGCGGAAGATGGCAAAAATATTGCAAACGGATTACATACAATTTTAGGCGAAATTGAATCAAATCAATTTCCTTTCCGCCGCGAGTACGAAGATATTCATATGAATATCGAAGCGCGCCTGGCCGAATTGATCGGCGATGCGGCGGGGCGCTTGCATACCGCGCGGTCGCGGAACGACCAAGCGGTGACGGATTTCCGCCTATTCGTCCGCGATGCGATCGATGTATTGGATCGTTATGCGCAGAATGTGCAAAAGGCGTTGATCGACAAGGCGGAACAATATGCCGATGCGATTATGCCGGGTTATACCCATTTTCAGGCGGCGCAGCCCGTAACCTTTGGCCATCATTTAATGGCCTATGTCGAAATGCTGGGCCGGGATCGCGGACGTCTTGCGGATTGCCGCGCGCGTTTGAACGAATGTCCGCTTGGCGCCGCCGCCTTGGCGGGGACGTCATTCCCGATCGATCGCCATAAAACGGCCGAAGACATGGGATTCGATGCGCCGATGGCAAATTCCATGGATGCGGTCGCTAGCCGCGATTTCGCGCTGGAATTTTTATCCTGCCTGTCGATTATGTCCGTGCATTTATCGCGGTTTGCCGAGGAATTGATTGTCTGGAGCAATGACCGGTTCAATTTCATCGCGCTGCCGGAATCGATGACCAGCGGTTCGTCGATCATGCCGCAGAAACGCAATCCAGATGCGGCGGAATTGGTGCGCGGCAAGGCCGGAAAAATCGCCGGCAATTTGCAATCGCTGTTGATGCTGCTCAAGGGATTGCCGCTGGCCTATAACAAAGATTTGCAAGACGACAAGCCGATCACCTTTGCGGCGATTGACGATATGGTTTTGTGCCTGAATGCGATGCAGGCGATGGTCGAAGGCATGCACGCCAACATCACCGCCATGCGCGCGGCAGCCGATGGCGGATTTGCCACCGCAACCGATTTGGCGGATTACATAGTGCAGAAACTGAATCTGCCTTTCCGTAAGGCGCATCATATTGTCGGCGCACTGGTAAAATTGGCGGAAAAAAAGAAATGCGGCCTTGCCAAACTAAGCCTTGCCGATTTGCAATCGGTCGAACCGAAATTGACCAAAGAGGCATTCAATACGCTCGATATCGATTTATCGGTCGGCAGCCGCGACAGTTTCGGCGGCACCGCCCCGAAACGGGTTCGGGAATCGGTGAAGGCGGCGAGGAAGAAGTATTTATAGGTATCAGGTACCAGGTATCCGGTTTCAGGTTTTTATAATACCTGCCTGATACCTGGTACCTGAAACCTGAAAAGGAAAGCCCATGTATAAGATGATGATAATTCTGTTATGCAGTTTTCTTCTATTGTCCGCTTGCGGCAAGCGCGGCGGATTGGAAGCGCCGCCCGGCAGCGATCCCAAATATCCGCGCAGTTACCCGCAACAATAATGACCGCAAAACCCACCCCGCGTTCGATGCCGCCGCTGCCGAATATGGGGCCCAATATGGGCTGGCGCGATGTTTTCCGCGCGGTGCGGCAATTGACCGTGGGGGCGGATCACGGCCCGGTAAAAAGATCGAAAAAATTATACGCCGCCTTGGTTTTGATGTGGGAAGACATCGCGCCGCGCATCTGGCCTTATGGCGTGGCGTTATTCGCCTTTATCGGTTTGGCGCTGTTTGAATTGCCTTCGCAATTGCCGGGATTGCTGCACAGTTTATTGCTGGCGGGGCTTGCGGTTTATTTTATCGATGGCGGGGTGAAATTGTTGCGCCATTTGCGCTGGCCATCCGAACGCGAAATTTATCACCGCATCGAACTGGACAGCGAATTGCCGCATCGGCCATTGACATCATTGCAAGATCAGATCATGCCCGGCGCCGACGCGTATCAGCAAGAATGGTGGCGCGTATACCGGCAATATATCGCAACGCATTTACAGCGTCTGCAAGTCAATATGCCGCGATTCGGTTTCGCGCCGTTCGATCCTTACGCATTTCGCAGCGTCTTGTTATTGTTTGTGGTAATTGGCGTGATGCATGCCGGGCGCGATACCGAAAACCGCATTTGGCACGCGTTGCGCCCGGATGTTCCGTCGGCCAGCAGCTTGCTGGAAAGCCTGACGGTGTGGGTACGCCCGCCGGAATACACCAAATTGCCGCAAATTCCACTGCGCCCGGAATTGAAGGATGTCACCGATATTCCGGAACAAAGCCAAATCTATGTGCAATTTTCCGGCGTGAAATCGAATCCTGCTTTTTATATCGATAACGATAAGCAAAATTTGACGGAACTCAATGACAATACCTATCAGGCCAATATCACTGTCGATAAAGCCACGGAAATCCGCGCCTATCTGGGATGGCAGACGCTGGGCAAATGGCCGGTGCAGGTAATTGCCGACACGCCGCCAAAAATAGATTGGGACGGCGATATGTACGCAACCTCTCGCGCGGCGCTGCGCATCGGGTATAAAGGCCAGGATGATTACGGCATCACCAAAGTTTTCGCCGAAATTTCCAAGCCTGGCGAAAAAGAAATCATCACTTTGAAATTGCCGGTATTCACGGTTGGCAAAAACGAAGTCAAAAACTCCAGCTATCACGATATCGCGCATCACCGCTGGGCCGGGCAGAAGGTGCAAGTACGCTTGATCGCCTATGACGCGCGCGATCATATGACGACATCGGCGCCGAAAGAAACCACATTGCCGGAACGCGTGTTCGAACATCCGCTGGCCAAGAAAATCGGCGCGCTGCGCAAGGATTTTATGGAAGGGCGTTTATCGCGGATCGATTTATCCGGCGCGCTCGAAGATATTCTGCAAAATCCAAAATCGTTCGAATATGACGCGAAAGTAACGCTGGGCACGCGCGTGGCGCAACGCCGGGCGCATTTGGCCGATGACGATTCGCAGAATCAAAATATCGCCGATTTAATGTGGGATGTGGCGTTGCGTCTTGAAGATAATGGGATTTCGCTGGCGGAACGCGATCTGCGGTCCTTGGAACAAGCGTTGCAAGACGCGATGGCGCGCGGCGCCAGCCAGGCGGAAATCGATAATCTGCTCGATCAGTTCGAAGAAGCGATGAGCAATTATCTGAACGCCATGTACGAACAAATGATGCAGGAAGATATGGAAGATCTTCCGTCGCTGGATACCAATGCCAATTCGATCGAGGTGGAGGATATTGACCGCATGCTGGCACAAGTGCGGCAATTGATGCGCAGCGGTAATACCGAAGAAGCGCAAAAATTGCTTAGCAAGTTGCAGGAAATGATGGCGAACGTGCGCCAGAACCAAGGCCAGCAATCGGAAGCGACGAAAAAGGCCATGGAGATGATCAAGAAAATGCAGGGTCTGATTCGCGATCAGCAATTGTTGCTGGATTATTCCGCCGCGCAATTGGTGGAAAACGCCAAAATCCCGGAAGGCGCGATTAACAAAATTAAAAAAGACCAGCCGCCAGTCGGCAAGGGATTGAAAGATTTTGTCGATCAAATTACCGCGATGGGCGCGCCAAAAATAGAATCGTTTGAAAAAGCCGGCGCTTCGATCAAGGCGGTGGTCAATGTTGCGGCCGATGCCAAACAGCCGGATAAAACGCGCCGCGAAAATATTTTACTGCATGAAGCCGAAGCGTTGGAACAAATGCGCGCCGGTTTGCAGGAATTGATGAAAAATATGCAAAATTCTGGCGGCGGCGGACAAATGCGCGCTGGATCGGGCCGCCAGGACCCGTTCGGCAGAACGCGGCCAGGCCAAGGGCCGCTCGATGATCCGGATGTGCGCGTTCCCGGCGTGCAGGAATTGCAGCAAACGCGGGAGATATTGGACGAGCTGCAACGCCGCTCCGGCGATTTCGGCCGCCCCGAAATCGAACGCGATTATATCAAGCGGTTGTTGAGACGGTTTTAGGATTAAGTACTAAGCACTCCAATTATCTCCTCCCTCCCTCTTGTGGGGAGGGGCGGTGTGGTGGTATGGTCTATCACTATAGTTCTAATGTGATAATTTGTGTACCCCCACTCAAGAAAATCTAAGCGCTCTTCGATCGCTAATATTTTCTATCTCTCCCCACAAGGGGGAGAGAATGCTTATATTTTTTAATGATGCTCGGAATGTTCCGAAGCTGGCGCAGGTTCCGCTGGCGCTGTTTCAGTATGTTCTGTCGCCGGTGCTTCCGCTGCAGGTTCATGGTCTTGCGCCGCTGGTTCTTCGCTATGTTCTGCGGCCGACGCCGACTGTTTATGTTCCATTGCTGGGGCGGCAGTGGCCGGCGCATCGGAATGTTCGGCCATTTCATGATCCGGCGCGGTAAAGGTAACCAATACGCGGAAATCGGTATTTTCAATCAACGGCAATTTCACGGCAAATGGAATGGTTTCCTTGGGCAGGATTTTTTCGCCGGCCGCCTTGAAGCTGGTTTGATGAAATACTTTATTTTGCCGGTCCAAAGTTTTCGCCAGTAAATCCGGAATGGTCAGAGGACTGTCGGTGTGGTTGACGATATTGCCTTTAATTTCAATTTCGGTCGGTTTATGGACAATTTTATCGCCGGTGCTTTCGTCAATTGTCTCTATTTTGACCAATTCCCAGGCGAGATCGCGAATATCGAGCCCGGCGCCTAAAACCGGCACGGGCATTCCGAATAAATCGTATATCCGGGCGGATGCCGGCCAGTGGCTGACGATCAGGCCGCGTTCGAAGCTGCCCAGGCCGACAATCGATAAAATCAACAAGCCAAATAACACCCACGCTTTTTTGGTGGAATAATGGTTATGTTCTTGCGCGGCATGGCCTTCGGCGGCGGTAGCGGCCAAATGATTGATGGCGGCCATTGGCGGAGCGTCATCGGCCGGTGGCGCTTGATCTGAAACGATTTTTTCAATTGCGGCTTCGATTTGCTCCGGGCTGGGGGCTGGATTATCGACCAATTTCGGTTCCGGCAATTTAAAGAACCACTTATGTTTACACTTGGCGCAAGTGAGGTTCTTGCCTTCCCCAATTTTTTCCGGGGGTATTTTAAATTTGGCCGAACAGGCGGGGCAGGAAATAATCATTAAATAGCAATCACTCGATTAGGCGGCAATAACGCGGCCTGGGATATTAGGCAATTTACTTATTCGCGGATTTATTTTATATCCTGTTACGTCGGCTCAAACAAGCGGACAATCGTGGCAAACTCAAGATTAATGAAGTCTCCTAATGGAACCAATCGTTTCCTGTCATAATGTATCCCTGGCGTTCGAAGAAGACCGTTCGGTGTTAAAGAATATTAACTTTACCCTGGAACCGGGATCGTTTCATTTCTTAACCGGCCCCAGCGGCGCCGGCAAATCGTCTTTACTGCGCTTGCTGTATCTGGCCGAACGGCCGACCGGCGGGTATATCCGCATGTTTGGCGACCGGCTGGATCAATTGCATAACAGCGAACTGCCACTGGTGCGCCGCCGTATCGGTGTGGTGTTTCAGGATTTCCGTTTGTTAAAACATCTAACCGCGCTCGACAACGTTGCCTTGCCGTTACGTGTCGCCGGCGGCAAGAAAAAACAGATTGTCGATCATGTAAAGGAATTATTGTCCTGGGTCGGACTTCAGGACCGGATGGAAGCCTATCCCGATTCTTTGTCCGGCGGCGAACAACAACGCGTCGCGATTGCCCGCGCGGTTGTGACCAAGCCGTCTTTGTTGGTTGCCGATGAACCGACCGGCAACGTCGACGATAAAATGGCGGTGCGTCTGATGCGCCTGTTCGAAGAATTGAATAAAATGGGCACGGCGGTTTTGATCGCGACCCATAACGAGTTTCTGATTCAAAAGTTTTCGCATCCCGTGCTGTATTTGAATCAAGGCACGCTGCACACCACTAAGGATTTAGCCGCATGAAAGCCTGGTTAAGCAAAGCCCGTAAATCGTCCCAAGAATTGCCGTTGCAACGCGACGACAATGCCCGTTTTATGCCGTGGATCATCGCGGTTATGGTGTTTTTATTGACTTTATCGCTGACTTTTTCATTCGCGATGCGCACCGCGATCAATGAATGGAATTCAAGCCTGGTTGCCACCATCACGGTGCAAATTCCGGCGCCGTCCGCGCTCGATACCAAGGGCGATAGCGCCGATATGCGGGTTGAAAAAATTGTCGCATATTTAAAGACGGTCGATGGCATCGAACAAATCCGCGCGGTCGATCCGAAAGAATCGGTTGATTTGCTGGAATCCTGGCTGGGCGAGGGCAATGTACGCAAAGAATTGCCCATTCCGCGTCTTGTCGATTTCAATATTGCCGAAAATGCGGAATTGGACATCATCGCGATTCAGCAAAAAATCGCGTCGCTGGTTCCCGGCGCGGCGATGGACGACCATAAAATGTGGCTGGATGATTTGCTGGCTTTTGGCCAACGGCTGAATTTAATGGCGTATTTTATATCCGGCGTTATTGCCGCATCGACCCTCGCCATGATTGTGTTCGCAACGCGCAGCGGACTTGTAACCCATCACCGCACCATCGGTTTGCTGCATATTATCGGCGCCAAAAATTATTATATTGCCAAGCAATTCGCCCGGAACGTGTTCCTGGTTGGATTGATGGGCGGCATTGGCGGCATGGTTGTGGCTATATTGCTGATGTATGGCATAGCCGAGGCGTTTGACGATATTGTCGGCGGCTTGCTGCCGGATTGGCATTTAACGCCGCTTGCTATCGTATCGATATTGTTGCTGCCGGTCGCGACCGGATTGGTGGCCATGATGGCGGCGGGAATTACCGTGCTGTCGAAATTGGGTAAGACTTTATGACCTGGCTCGTGGTTTTGGACCGCGATGGCGTGATCAACGAAGATCGCGTCGATTATGTAAAATCTGTCGATGAATTTGTGATGATTGATGGCGCCGCCGGCGCTATCGCGCGCATGAATCGAATGGGCTGGCGCGTGGCGGTGGCCACCAACCAGTCCTGCATCGGCAAGGGAATTATTACCGAATCGCGCCTTTATGAAATTCACGACCATATGAACGGTTTGCTGAAAAAATCCGGCGCGCAGATCGACAAAATTTATTTCGCCCCGGATCATCCCGATCGTCCCACCAACCGGCGCAAGCCTGGCCCCGGCATGCTGATTGAGGCGATGATGGATTTTGGCATTTCATCCACCCGCACCATAATGATTGGCGACGCCTTGCGCGATTTACAGGCCGCCAAAGACGCGGGTTGCCGCCGTTGCCTGATTAAAACGGGCAAGGGAGAGGAAACCTTGGCAAGCGGCCTGCCAAGTGATATAAAGCCGTTATTGCTTGCGGATAATTTGAATCACGCGGTCGATTTGGTGATGCAACTTGAGACGGAAAAGAAAACTCTATCATCGTAAGCGCTTTTGGGCTGCGATTATTCTGATCATCCTCGCTTATTTTTGGGGCATGGGATTGAATTGGTATACGCAGCAAATTCCCACCGAACTTGCCGACGATAATTCCAAAACCGATGCGATTGTCGTTTTGACCGGCGGCGTGGAACGGTTGCAAGTCAGTGCCGATTTGTTATTTCAAAAACGCGCTAAAAAATTACTGATCACCGGCGTTGGCGACCGGGTCAAAAATATAGACAGTTTGCATTTGATGTTCCCCAAAAAATTCGATCCAGCGTGTTGCATCGAATTGGGCTACCGCGCCGCCGATACTTATGGCAATGCGATCGAATCGGCGCACTGGATGGAAGAAAATAAATTCACTTCGATGCGGCTGGTGACGGCCGCCTATCACATGCCGCGCAGCCTGATGGAATTTCAAGCCGCGATGCCGAATGTTAAAATTATTGCCCATCCCGTATTTCTGGAACATGTGCGCACCGGCGAATGGTGGCGCTGGCCCGGGACATTTTGGCTGGTGATTGGCGAATACAATAAATATTTGTTCGCCCGGTTGGGGCACGAATTGATCAATATCTATTTTCAGAGAATCGAGAATTAAACCTGATTTTTAAGGCATTTAACCGGGTTTCAGTCTCTATAATCTTATTGACTTTTGTTTCCATTTAAGATTTAATCAGCGGCAATCAACGGCATAAGCCGATTATAAAAATATACATATTTTACAAAGACTTAGTAATATTATTGGGTCTGATGGAGCAACAGGTAATGGCAAAAAACGCAACGATTCCTTCCGCAACTCCGCCAAAGGCTGAAAATCCGCCTAAGGCCGATTTGTTGACCAACAAAGTTTTGGTTGCCGAACCGCAAGAAGGCGAAGTTAAAACCATTACCGTAGAGCCCGGCACGGTGGTCGGCCTGGATTTTGATTTAGGCGAGGCGCAAAGCAGCGTCGACGGTCCAAATTTAATTTTGAATTTCGATAATGACGGCAAAATCGTATTGCTGAATTTTTTCCCGGAAACCGGCGCGCCAAACCGAACCGCCTTGCAAACCCCGGACCAAGAAACCATTCCGGCGGAAAAACTGCTGGCGACTTTGTTGCGTTTAGACACGTTGCAAACCGCCGAAGGCAATGAACAGGGTTCCGGTGCGAATGGCGGCCATGGCAGCGCCTCGTTCACCAGTTTTGATCAGGAATTCACCTTGCCCGGCATTCGTCCAATTGGGTCTGGGCAAGACACCAATTCTTTAAATGCCAATGGCGGCATTGCGCCGTTTATTCCGCAAGCGGCCGCGAATCTGGCAAATTTGTCCGGGTTTGGCGGCGGAAACCCTGGTGGGGGCGGCAATCCAGGTGGTGGAAATCCTGGCGGCGGCGGTAATCCCGGTGACGGTGGTAATCCTGGCGGTGGCGGAAACCCTGGTGATGGCGGAAACCCTGGTGATGGCGGCAATCCCGGCGGTGGCGGCAATCCCCCGGCTTTAAATCCTTTATTCACGGCGGGAAATGATACGGTGAATTTCAATTCCGTGGTTGCCGGAACCTATATCGCAGGCACGCAATATGACGGTCTTGCCGGAAACGACAATGTGATTTTGGCCAACAGTGCGGCCGCGGCCGCAAATGCCGGATTTTCCGGTACGATTTTTCATGCCGGCGCTGGCGATGATTCGGTTACTGGCGGCAACCAAGACGATGTCATTTATGGCGATGACGGCAATGACAATTTGTACGGTCAAGGCGGCGACGATCAGATTTTCGGCGGTCTGGGCAATGACGTTATTACTGGCGGCATCGGCAACGATACGCTGGATGGCGGCGCAGGCGCGGATATTTTGCATGGCAATGACGGCGCCGACACAATTTATGGTGGCGATGGCGATGATATATTGACCGGCGGCGCGGATAACGATGTTTTGAATGGCGATGCGGGTGTTGATCAGCTGGATGGCGGCGACGGCAATGACCGTTTGTTTGGCGGACTTGGCAACGATAGCTTGTATGGCGGTGCTGGCGCCGACTTGTTGAATGGCGGCGATGGCGATGACGCTTTGCATTTTTCGGTCGATGGCGCCCGCAACAGCGTGGCGGTCGCGATCCCGCAACCAATAGATATCAATATTATCAATAATGGCGGCGGTTTTGGCGCGCCTCCTGGCGGCGGTCCCGTGAATCAATTGGATGCGGCGGCAGTGGCGTTGGTCGCCGCTTATCCGATCGGATTTTTCAATATCAGCCACGATACCTATGTTGGCGGCGCTGGTGTCGACACGTTATTTGGCGGCGCGGGCAATGACTGGATTCGCCTATATGCCGATGGCGATCCATTCGCGCCAGGCGTGCCGGTTGGGCCGCGCATTGATGGCGTGGAAATCATCGATGCCGGAGATGGCAATGATTTCGTCGATATGTCCGGCCCGTATAGTTACGGCGATATCACCGTTTACGGCGGCAATGGCAATGATTTTATTCTGACTTTTGCCGGCAATGACAATTTGCATGGCGGCAATGACAGCGATCATATATTTGCCGGCGCTGGCAACGATCATGTGTACGGCGATGCCGGCAATGATTACCTGTTCGGCCAGAATGGCGATGACATTATGGATGGCGGCGCCGGTGACGATTTATTGCGTGGCGGCGACGGTAACGACCAATTGCTTGGCGGCGATGGCAACGACACCTTGTATGGCGATGCCGGCAACGATTTCCTTGGCGGGAAACTGGGAGACGATATTCTGCATGGCGGGGCGGGCAATGACCAGTTGGAAGGCGGTATCGGCAACGACCAGTTATATGGCGATGACGGCATTGACGTGGTTTACGGCGGCGACGGCAATGATTTTGCCGATGGTGGCGAAGGCAACGATACGATTTACGGCAATTCCGGCGACGATAATCTGTTCGGCAAGGGCGGCAACGATACGATTTACGGCAATGACGGCAACGATCATATCGAAGGCGGCACCGGCACCGATACGATTCATGGCGGCGACGGCAATGACTGGCTGGATGGCAGCGGCGGCGATGATATTTTGTATGGCGATGCCGGTAACGATGTTATGCTGGGCCACGAAGGTTCCGATCAATTGATTGGCGGGGCTGGCGCAGATACGTATTTATGGCAAGGCGGCGATTTGTTCGGCGGCGGAGTCGATCAGGTTTATGGATTTACAACCGGTTCCGATACGCTGGATGTTCGCGCCTTGCTGGCGGGATATAACGGCACGATTACCGATTTCGTGCGGTTTGTGGATGGTATTGGCCAAACCACGATGCAGGTCGATGTATTCGGCAATGGATCCAGCTGGCAAAATTTGGCCATCTTGCATGGCGTAACATTCGGCGGCGGTACGGTGAAATACACCGATATCATCGCGGCGTAATAATCAATAAATTAGGAGGAGTATAAAAATGCCATTAGATAATGATATTTTTGATGGTGAAGCAGTAGTGATTGATAGGCGACCACTACAGCAAGTAACGGTGATGCATAGTCGTAACGTTACAATGTCGGCTACTATACCTGCGAGGACGTATGGTGTGAGCGTTGACATGGGTGGTGGACGATTTATGGTTTTTGCCAGAACGTGCGAAATTCCTGATTCTGTAGGGGAATTACTAGGAGAAATTGAACGGGACCAACAAGCAGCATGGCGAAAAAGAAAAATTCAGACAGCCAAAGATCGCGCAAAATCCTATGGAAATATGCGTCATCAAAGATTTAATAAACGATTGATTTCCAGAATGATGGCTGAACGCGTAAACCGCCGCGAGTATTAATCAAACTGGCGGTGGCGTGACGGGGGCTGGCGGCGCTGGGAAGATCGGTGCGGTCGATTTTACCCTGCGGTACCGCATCGGATGCGCGGAATAAACTTCTTTTTTCGCCTCGATCAACAATAATCCGGAAAATTGCGGGAATATGGCCCGGCCGACTTTTTCAAAGGCGCGGCTGGATGACAATAAAAACCGCGATTGCGTTGGCGGCGTGTACAATGCACGCACGACCTGGGTCGGCGTGAATAATTCCTGCCGCAGCGCCCAGGTCAATTGCGATGCGGAATAGGGCTGGCCATTGCCGAATGGCGTGTGTTCGAACCTGGCCCATAATCCCAACCGATTTGGCACTACCAATAACAAGCGTCCGCTGCCGGTCAAAACCCGCCAGGCTTCTTGCAATAAATGATTCGGATCGCTGCAACCTTCCAGCGCGTGAACCATCAATATGCGGTCGATCGAATAATCCTGAAACGGCAAATTAGTTTCATCCGACAGCGCGGCGATATTGCGTCCATCCTCCGGCCAGGCGGTAATGCCCTGGGTGGCGGGCATGATCGCGGCCATCCGTTCGGCCTCGTCCGAGAAAATTTTCAAAAATGGCGCCGCATATCCGAGGCCCACCAGTCGTTGACCATGCAGATTCGGCCAGATTTCACGGATATGATGCCGGATCGCGCGCCGGGCGATATGCCCCAGCGGCGAATTATAAAAATGCATCAGGTCTAGAATATCGGTGTGCATTGGGCTAGATTACCCCTTATGGCCAAGATCGACATTATCGTACTTCCCGTTCTCAAAGACAACTATGCTTATATCCTGCATAATAACGAGACCGGCGAATGTGCCATTATCGACCCCAGCGTTTGGGATGAAGTGATCGCGTATTGCGATCAAAGATCCTGGAAATTGAATTATATTGTCAATACGCATCACCATTGGGATCACGTTGGTGGCAATTTGGGGTTAAAGGAAAAATATGGCGCGCGCGTATATGGTGCGGATGCGGACAAGCACCGTATTCCCGGTATCGATCAAACCGTTACGCCGGGAAAAGATTTTGATTTGCTTGGCGTGCGCTGGCAAGTGATCGACACGCCTGGCCACACCATCGGCCATGTGGCGTTTTACATTCCGGAATTAAAGGCGTTGTTTTGCGGCGATACGTTATTTGGCCTTGGCGTTGGC
>SHNJ01000024.1 GCA_004295055.1 Alphaproteobacteria bacterium
GATTTCGCACAATGACAATCCTTGCAACGGATATAAATGCAGCATCATCACAACGGCGGAAAAAAACATAAAATATAAGCGGCTGGCGCGATTTTACGCGCCGCGACATGCGGAATGAAATACAGCGAGATTGCGTTAATGAAAAACGGCTGAAAGGCGATATGGATGTACCCCAGCAACGTCGCTACTTGATTGGCGGGATTGCCGCATTGTCCGATCACCGAATAGGTATAGGCCTGTAACGCTTCCATCAGCGAAAAATAACCAAGGCAGATCCACAAAACCGTCGGCTCTTTTTTATACGCCGCCCATGCGGTTGTGCCTAAACCAACCGCGGCCAATACTGTTGACGCTTCGCCGGACCAACACATGTTTTTTCCACAGAGTTTATTTCATCAAACTTTAACGATAGTTTCTTATATCCGTAATCATACGACTTTAAAAGTCCCGGGTGCTTGTTCTTTATTTTTATATGCAATAATAATGGTAGCTGAGAGAAGACCTTATTCCCCTCAATTAACCACCGCAATGCAACAAATGCGGAAAGTGGACGAGCGCGATCTGCGGGAAAACGAGATTTTACCACGTTTAGACGAGTTGTTCGGGGAAATAAGAGCCGGGTTAAAATCCGGCCGTCACCCCATCCTATTATCGGAACGTTTTTATGGTATCGTCAGCCACAGTCTGGCCGCGGCGCGGATGTTGGCGATGGGATTATGGGAACTGCAAGCCCAGCAAGAACGCGACGATATTTTAATACATGGTACAAACGAAATTGAAACGCCGCCCATGCGGCTGATTTTTGAAATCTCCACCGCCGCCAGGAATATGATCGAAAAAGGATACCCGGCTGATTTAAAGGTAAGAGAGCCGGAAGCGACTTTATTCGCCAATCCCTCTGATGCCGAAATCTATAGCAAATTTATGCTGCGGCTGGACTTGGCCTATAATCATCAATTGCATCAACGCGCGGGTCAATATCTTGCCGCTTTAATTGCCAAAAGGCGGGGCGGGGGAAGATGCCGCTCTTTATCACACGCAGCATAATCATTATATATCAACTAGTTATTGCTAGATCTTCGCCTTTCCATTTTGCTTGCTAAAGATTGGAAAAACTCCTATAAACACCATTCGATTGCGGGAGGGGAGTGCCATCCTCGTATGCACCGCTGAACATTATATATTAGGAGTTAACAATGGCAAAAAAGATTGATGGTTACATCAAGCTGCAGATCGCTGCAGGCAAAGCGAACCCATCTCCTCCGGTGGGTCCGGCGCTCGGTCAAAAGGGCGTGAACATTATGGAGTTCTGCAAAGCATTTAACGCCGCGACGCAAAAAATGGAACCGGGTACTCCAGTTCCCGTGATCATCACCGTTTATTCGGATCGTTCGTTCACGTTCATCACCAAATTGCCGCCAGTATCTTTCTACGTTTTGAAAGAAGCGGGTTTGCAATCGGGTTCGAAAACCCCAGGCCGCGGCTTTGTTGGTAAAATCAAAAAATCGCAAATCAAGAAAATCGCAGAAGCGAAAATGCCGGATCTTAACGCCAACGATGTCGAAGGCGCCATGAACATGATCGCAGGCTCGGCCCGTTCCATGGGCATCGAAGTGGTGGAGGGCTAAGATGGCTGACAAAAAACAAACAACCAAAACCGCAATTCGCCCAGACTTAAAAGGTTACGGCAAACGTTTGCGTAAAGTATACGAAGGCATCAACCGCGAACAACGCTTTGCATTGACCGAAGCTGTAAAGATGGTCAAAGCCGCCGCGAAAGCAAAATTCGTCGAAACCATCGAAGTTTCTTTGAATTGCAATTTGGACACCGCGCAATCGGATCAAACCATGCGCGGCATGGTATCGTTGCCGCATGGCACCGGTAAATCGTTCCGCGTTGCCGTGTTCGCCAAAGGCCCGAAAGCCGAAGAAGCCAAAAAAGCCGGCGCCGAATTTGTTGGCGCGGATGATTTGGCCGAATTGATCAATAAAGGCGAAATGAATTTTGATCGCTGTATCGCAACTCCGGATATGATGGGTGTTGTCGGTAAATTGGGTAAAGTATTGGGTCCAAAAGGCCTGATGCCAAATCCGAAATTGGGCACCGTGACCATGGATGTCGCTGGCGCCGTCGCCGCCGCCAAAGCCGGTCAAGTAGAATTCCGCGCCGAAAAAGCCGGAATCGTTCATGCTGGCGTTGCCAAGGCGAATTTCAGCGAAGCGCAAATCGTGGACAATATCAAAGCGTTCATGGATGCGATCAACAAAGCGAAACCGAGCGGAGCCAGCAAAGGCGCGTTCGTTACCAAAATGACCGTCAGTTCCACGATGGGACCTGGCGTGAAAGTGGATTTAACGTCGCTCGCGGCGTAAAGAATTAGGTGTCAGGTGCCGGGTGTCAGGTATCAGGTTTAAAACCTGGAACCTGGAACCGGAAACCTGGAACCTATAAATACTGTCCAAGACTGCCAGTGTTGCAATGGTTTTTACCAGCGTGACTCAAAGAACTTCGGTTCGCTAGCAATAGACAGGAAAGAAGAATTTTGGACGTGCTGCGTCCGCTCTCCCTTTTCTCCTGGACAGCAATGCCTCGTCGAAGCCCGTAAGGGCGTAGACGGGTTAAGGTGGTTCGTTATGGCGTGTTGCCATGATGGGCTGTGTTTTAACAATAAACGGAGAAATACCGTGAATAGAGACCAAAAAGCACAATTGGTTCAAGACGTCCAAGCCGATGCAAAAGACGCTGCCTTGATGGTAGTCGTACATATGTCCGGCCTGAGCGCATCGGAAACCGCTTCTTTGCGTCGCAAATCCGTGTCTAACAAAGTGAATCTGCGCGTGGTGAAAAACCGCCTCGCCAAATTGGCTTTCAAAGGCACCCAGTACGAGTCCTTGATCGATTTGATGAAGGGCCCGACGGCACTCGCTTATTCCGCCGATCCCGTTGCTGCTGCCAAAGTTGTTGCTGAATTCGGCAACGATAATGACAAGCTGCAAATCGTGGGCGGCGCGATGGGTGACAAAACATTGTCGAAAGACGCTGTTTTGGCGCTATCGAAATTGCCAGGCATTAATGAATTGCGTGGCAAGTTGGTCGGATTGTTGCAAGCCCCAGCGACGAAAATCGCTTGCGTGGTTCAAGCACCAGCCGGTCAATTGGCGCGGGTATTTGGCGCATATGGAAATAAGGCTTAGGGTTTTGGGTAATGGGTTCCGGGTTTTGGAATTAAAATTTTCCTAAACCCAAACCCCAAACCCCAATGCCCAGTAATTAACTAGGAGAACTAACATGACTGACTTGAATAAAATCGTAGACGAATTGTCCAAACTGACCGTTTTGGAAGCTGCTGAATTGTCGAAAATGCTCGAAGAAAAATGGGGCGTTTCGGCTGCTGCTCCGGTTGCTGTTGCCGCTGCTGGCGGCGCCGCTGCTGGTGCTGCTCCGGCTGCTGAGAAAACCGAATTCACCATTTTCTTGGCCGCTTCCGGCGACAAGAAAATCGAAGTGATCAAAGAAGTTCGCGCGATCACCGGCCTTGGCTTGAAAGAAGCCAAAGACCTGGTCGAAGGCGCACCGAAAGTGGTCAAAGAAGGCGTTGGCAAAGAAGATGCGGAAAAAGCGAAAAAAGCTTTGGAAGCAGCAGGCGCCAAAGTCGAATTGAAGTAGTTTGCCTTTCGCAAACTATCCCGAGCGTTATGCGCGAGGGATCTCCTGGCAACGGGAGCAATCGTTTAAAAAGGCAGCTTCGGCTGCCTTTTTTTATGGATTTAAAAGGGTAATTTAATAAGTATTGATTTTTATCATCATTAAAGATACAAGCTTGAAAATAATAAAATAAAAAGGTGATATATGAAACCAGTACGGGCTGATGCGAACACCAGATTTTTGGCAAGCGTGTCATCGCAAATCGATCAATTCCGCGATAGGGGGGAATGTCAAAGGATTTTTTGATTTAATCCGTTCCGCCGCACAAGCCGGCGCGTCGCGGGAAACTCTGCGCGACATAGTATTTGCCGGAATTGATACAGTTCAGGATGTATTGGATGCTCTTTATCAGCAGCCAAATCAAGCTTCGGAATTTCAAAATCAGCTGAATAATCAAAAAGTAAACACTATTATCCAAGCACGTAAATTATTGGAACTCGGCCACCGTTGTTTCGGCGCGGAATTTAATCATGAAAAACCGCGCGCTTTGGCTTTTCGTTTGGCGGATATTTTTGCAAATCCAAATTTGCATCCACGATCTTATGATATAGATGGAATGGACCATCCTTATTTTTCCGTTGGCGCTTATGGGTGCATGTTTGTTGGAATAGAAGGATATCAAGCAAAGAATTTAGAAAGCTTGGGCGTTTGCCTGATTCGTTTTGGCGAAGAAGGGCGCAGAAAATTTTGCGATGCTATTTTACCATTCGCAAAGCCGAGAACCAGTGCACTGATTATCCATGACCAAGTCGCGGCAGGCGGGTACTATAGCTATGATCAGGTAACTCGCGTGCAATTTCATACGGCGGAAACCGGACTTACGCGCAGGCAAAGATTCTGGAATTGGGTAGGGGCTCGTGGTCACGCTCTGCGTCTTGGTTATGTGGGCGGTCGGGGTGCAAGGGCATAAATACTAACCCCTTTTCTATATGCTAATTTATTTTTAGGTTTCTGATTGCTATAGTTCGGTATGTTCGAACTCACCACCGACATTCTTATGCTTTTATTCGCCACAGCTTTGGCGGCATCGACCATCGATGCGATGGCGGGTGGGGGCGGGCTGCTCACAATTCCAGTATTGATGACGACCGGCATTCCGCCGCACATGGTCCTGGGCACCAACAAAATGCAGGCGATTTGCGGCACGTCGGTTGCCACATGGCGATATGCGCGCCAGGGACTGATCAATTGGAAATCGATTCGCCCGGCGGTGATCGCGGCGTTGCTGGGTTCGGCATTGGGCACGATTGTGGTGCAACAAATATCCGCCGATTTTTTAAAACCGCTGGTGCCGTTTTTATTGATGGCGATGGCGTTGTATTTTTTATTGTCGCCCCGCCTGTCGGACCAAGACAGCCATGCGCGCATCGGCATGATGACATTCGCCGCGACTTTCGCCTTCGGCATCGCATTTTATGACGGGTTTTTTGGCCCCGGCGCGGGATCGTTTTACACCGCATCCTTGCTGGCATTTTTGGGCATGAATTTACAGCGCGCTACCGCCAACACCAAATTGCTGAACCTATCCAGCAATATGGGATCGTTGGCGATGTTTATTCTGGGCGGGAAAGTGATCTGGCTTGTGGCGGCGGTGATGATTCCAGGACAAATAATCGGCGGGTATTGCGGCGCGCATTTGGCCATGCGTCATGGCGCCAAATTGATCAAACCGGTTTTGGTGGTTGTTTCGTTGGCGCTAAGCGCGAAATTATTATGGGCGCAGTTTGGCGGATAAATTATTTACCCGGATTGCCTTGATTGCCGCCAGCAAGACTTAGAACCGTTTCAGTGCTCACTGTTTGACGAGCAGGTCTTTGTAAACCGGCCATCATCGCATCTACCTCGGCGCCTTTACCGCGATTGCGCAAACCAAACGCAGCATGGTTATCCGCGTTCAATAAAATCTGTGCGCGCAATTCTGGGGGCATTGCGCCAATTAGTGCGGTCATTTCATTTAATTTATCGGTGCGCGCAAAAGCCGTAACGACATTATGTCCGGCCAAAATTCCGGCTTGTTCTGCCGGTGGTTTGGTTAATAATTCTGACCATAATGCATTAGTTTGTGGCTGCCCGGGGATTTTGGGTGCTTTAGTTATTTTATGACCATCGGCTACATCACCTGTATGTCCTCTTCCTTCATTCCAAATGGCGTGCGAAATTTGATCTGGTTTTAAACCACCTAATGATATCGTCATACCTCTGTACCCCTTTTTAATTGCTTATCCATTAATATTTATATCCTTTTAAGATATAATAATCAAGACACAAGTTTATAAGCCAATAATACCAGCGGATAAACCCACTATTCACCTTGACTATTCCGAACCCGGTACTAATTTAGTTTCATTAGTTAGTGTATTTTTGATATCATATTGAAATATTATTACGGTATGACCGCAAAGATTATACTAGCCAAGTCCTTATAAATTCGCTATAAAATCACCTCTTTTGCCCGGGACGGTAGTACCGCTCCGTGGCATGCTGTTTTTTATACGAGGGAAATTATGACGCAAAAAAATTCGCCATGGCAGGTTTTTTCTATCTTCAACGTAAATTATCCCTCTGATTTTTTTGAATACTCGGTCAATTAATTTTTAATTTTCGCATCCCACCCGGGAATTGCGCGTAACCCTTTTTGCAAGGACAGGAGCAGATCGCAATGAAAGCATCAAACTTGGCTTTATCATTTGCCCAACGTAAACGAATTCGCAAATCCTTCGGCCGTATCGCCGAAGTTGCCGCGATGCCAAACTTAATCGAGGTGCAAAAAACTTCGTACGATAATTTCTTACAAATTTATACCCGCGCTGAGCAGCGCACCGACACCGGCTTGCAGGCCGTGTTTAAATCGGTATTTCCGATTTCCGATTTTGCCGGAAATTCGCAAATGGAATTCGTGAAATACGAATTGGAAGATCCGAAATATGACACCGACGAATGCCGTCAACGCGGTTTGACCTTCGCCGCTCCGTTAAAAGTAACCTTGCGTTTGGTGGTGTGGGATGTCGATGCCGACACCGGCGCGAAATCGATTCGCGACATCAAAGAACAAGATGTGTATTTCGGCGACATGCCATTGATGACTTCGAACGGCACGTTCATCATCAACGGAACGGAACGCGTTATCGTATCGCAAATGCACCGCAGCCCTGGCGTGTTCTTCGATCACGACAAAGGCAAAACTCATATCAGCGGAAAATTCCTGTACAACGCCCGCGTTATTCCTTATCGCGGCTCGTGGCTGGATTTCGAATTCGATGCCAAAGACATTATGTATGTGCGCATCGACCGCAAACGCAAATTGCCGGCGACCACTTTGTTGATGGCGCTGGATTCCGATGAAACCGCGCAGCGCCGCGCGCAAGCCGCGAATGTCGGCGAAAAGCTGGAGCCAAGCGAAGCGCAAGGCATGTCGAAAGAAGAAATGCTGGCCGCGTTTTACGGCAAGCTGACATTCAAACGCGCCGAATCGGGCTGGAAAACTCCGTTCCAACCGGAATTTTTGTATGGCCATAAATTGGCATTCGATTTATTGAATGCCGATGGCGGCAAAGTTGTTGCCGAAGCTGGCGCAAAAATGACGCCGCGTTTGGGCAAAAAATTGCAAGCCGACGGTTTGAAAGACCGTTTGGTAACCGAAGAAGAATTGGTAGGTTATTTCGTTGCGGTTGATATGATCAACAACGAAACCGGCGAAGTATTGTGCGAAGCGGGCGATGAAATCACCTCTGCCTTGCTAAAACAATTCGACAAATTGAATATCAAGGAAGTAAAAGTATTGGCAATCGACGGCGTAAACGTTGGTCCATATTTGCGCAACACTTTGGCGGTTGATAAAAACTTCAACCGCGAAGACGCGTTGCTCGATATCTATCGCGTTATGCGCCCCGGCGAGCCGCCAACATTGGAAGCGGCAGATGCCTTGTTCCAAAGCCTGTTCTTTGACTTGGAGCGGTATGATTTATCGGCGGTGGGCCGCGTGAAAATGAACTCGCGCCTCAGCTTTGAAACCGAAGATCAAGTTCGCGTCTTGCGCAAAGAAGATATCCTAACCATCTTGAAAACCCTGCATGATTTGAAACATTCGGGCGGCATGGGCGACGATATCGACAATTTGGGCAACCGCCGCGTTCGTTCGGTTGGCGAATTGCTGGAAAACCAATATCGCATCGGCTTGCTGCGTATGGAACGCGCCATCCGCGAACGTATGAGCAGTGTTGAAATCGACACCGTTATGCCGAACGATCTGATTAACGCGAAACCGGCCGCGGCGGCCGTTCGCGAATTCTTCGGATCTTCGCAATTGTCGCAATTTATGGATCAAACCAATCCGTTGTCGGAAATTACGCACAAGCGCCGTTTATCGGCCCTTGGACCGGGCGGTTTGACCCGCGAACGGGCAGGATTCGAAGTCCGTGACGTTCACCCAACCCATTATGGCCGTATCTGTCCGATCGAAACGCCGGAAGGTCCGAACATCGGGTTGATCAACTCGCTGGCGACTTATGCGCGCATCAACCAATACGGCTTTATCGAAAGCCCGTACCGCAAAGTGGTGAATGGCCGCGTGACCAATGAAGTGGTTTATTTGTCCGCCAGCCAGGAAGAAAGATACACCGTCGCGCAGGCGAACGCCGAATTGAATGACAAAGGCGAATTCGTTGCCGATTTGATTTCCTGCCGCAAGGGTGGCGACTTTATGTTGTCCCGTCCGCAAGACATCGAAATGATGGACGTATCGCCAAAACAATTGGTGTCGGTTGCTGCCGCATTGATTCCATTCTTGGAAAATGACGACGCTAACCGTGCGCTGATGGGATCGAACATGCAACGTCAGGCTGTGCCTTTGTTGCGTTCCGAGGCGCCACTGGTGGGCACCGGCATGGAAGAAACCGTTGCTAGAGATTCGGGTGCGACCATTGTTGCGCGCCGTACCGGCGTTGTCGACCAGGTCGAAGGCAACCGTATCGTTGTCCGCGTGACCGATCAAACCAAAGCCGACAGCCCAGGCGTCGACATTTACAATTTGCTGAAATTCCAACGTTCCAACCAATCGACCTGCATCAACCAGCGTCCTATCGTCAAAGTGGGCGACGTGATCAAGGCTGGCGATGTGATCGGCGACGGTCCATCCACCAATTTGGGTGAATTGGCGCTCGGCCGTAACGCGCTGGTCGCGTTCATGCCTTGGAACGGTTACAATTTCGAAGATTCTATCTTGATTTCCGAACGCATCGTGCGCGACGACGTATTTACTTCGATCCATATCGAAGAATTCGAAGTTATGGCGCGCGATACCAAATTGGGCCAAGAAGAAATCACCCGCGATATTCCAAACGTCGGTGAAGAATCTTTGCGCAATCTGGACGAAGCCGGAATCATTTATATCGGCGCTGAAGTAAAAGCGGGCGATATTTTGGTCGGTAAAGTAACGCCGAAAGGTGAATCGCCAATGACGCCGGAAGAAAAATTGCTCCGCGCGATCTTCGGTGAAAAAGCCTCTGACGTGCGCGATACATCGTTGCGCGTGCCGCCAGGCATTTCCGGAACCATCGTCGAAGTACGCGTGTTTTCACGCCGTGGCGTTGACAAAGACGAACGCGCGCTTTCGATTGAACGTCAAGAGATCGCAAGATTGGCGAAAGACCGTGACGACGAACGCGCAATTTTGGAACGCAGCTTCATCGCCCGTCTGAAAGTGTTGATGGCGGACCAGGATGTTTCCAGCGCACCAAAAGACGCACCCGTGAAAAAAGGCGAGAAATTGGCCGAATCGATCTTGGCCAATATTCCAAACCATTTATTGCGCCAAATCACCATCAGTGACGATGGCCAGATGGATCACATCGAAGCGTTGAAGAAACAATTCGATGAATCGGTACGCCAATTGCAAGCGCGTTTCGACGACAAAGTTGAAAAATTGCAGCGCGGCGACGAATTGCCGCCAGGCGTCATGAAAATGGTCAAAGTATTCGTGGCGGTAAAACGCAAATTGCAGCCCGGCGATAAAATGGCCGGACGTCACGGCAACAAGGGTGTTATTTCCAATATCGTTCCAGTCGAAGACATGCCAATGTTGGAAGACGGCACGTCGGTCGACATCGTTCTGAACCCGTTGGGCGTTCCTTCGCGGATGAACGTGGGTCAGATTTTGGAAACGCATTTGGGTTGGGCATCGGCCGGTATTGGCCGTCAGATTGGTCAAATGATCCAATCGATCCAACAAAAAGCCGCGAACACCAACAATTTGAAAGACAAATTGAAAGACGTTTATGGCGAGGAAATGTACAAAAACATTTCTAAGATGAACGAAAACGAAGTGCTTGAATTGGCTGGCAACTTGCAGGCGGGCGTACCGCTGGCAACGCCGGTATTCGATGGCGCCAGCGAAGACGATATCACCGATGCTTTGACCAAAGCGGGCTTAAGCACGTCTGGTCAGGTCACCTTGTATGATGGCCGCACCGGCGAAAAATTCGCGCGGAACGTCACCGTCGGTTACATGTACTTGTTGAAATTACACCACTTGGTCGACGATAAAATTCACGCCCGTTCGATCGGTCCGTACTCGCTTGTTACCCAGCAGCCGCTGGGCGGTAAGGCGCAGTTCGGCGGTCAGCGTTTCGGGGAGATGGAAGTCTGGGCCTTGCAAGCATACGGCGCAGCCTACACCTTGCAGGAAATGCTCACCGTCAAATCGGACGACGTTTCGGGCCGTACCAAAGTGTACGAAGCGATCGTGCGTGGCGACGACAATTTCGAAGCCGGTATTCCGGAATCGTTCAACGTTTTGGTCAAGGAGATCAAATCTCTGGGCCTCAACGTCGATCTGCAACAAACGGATGAATAATTATCACCCCTCCCACTGACGGGAGGGGACAGGATTTTTGGAGAACAAAATGAACCAGTTGATGAATCTGTTCAATCAAAACACCGGCCCGCAAAGTTTCGATCAATTGCGGATCTCGATTGCATCGCCGGATCAAATCCGCGCCTGGTCGCACGGCGAAATCAAAAAGCCGGAAACCATCAATTACCGTACCTTCAAACCGGAACGCGACGGTTTGTTCTGCGCCCGTATTTTCGGCCCGATCAAGGATTACGAATGTCTGTGCGGCAAATATAAGCGCATGAAATATCGCGGTATCGTTTGCGAAAAATGCGGCGTCGAAGTTACGCTGACCAAAGTTCGCCGCGACCGCATGGGCCATATCGAATTGGCTGCGCCGGTTGCGCATATCTGGTTCATGAAATCGGTTCCATCGCGTATCGGCTTGTTGCTCGATATGACCTTGCGGGAACTGGAAAAAGTTTTGTATTTCGAATCATACTTGGTCACCGAACCTGGCATGACCAGCTTGAAACGCAATCAATTGCTGTCCGAAGAAGATTATATCAAGGCGCAAGACGAATTCGGCGACAATTTCACCGCGCAAATCGGCGCGGAAGCGATTAAATCGCTGTTGCTGGCTCTGAATTTGGAAGAATTGCAAACCACATTGCGCGAAGAATTGCGCGACACCAATTCCGAAGCCAAACGCAAGAAATTGGTAAAACGGTTGAAAACCGTCGATGCGTTCATCGCATCGCACACCAAGCCGGAATGGATGGTCATGGATGTGATTCCGGTCATTCCACCAGAATTGCGCCCATTGGTGCCATTGGATGGCGGCCGTTTCGCGACATCCGATTTGAACGATTTATATCGCCGCGTCATCAACCGGAACAACCGTTTGAAACGCCTGATCGAATTGCGCGCGCCAGACATTATCGTGCGTAACGAAAAACGTATGTTGCAAGAATCGGTGGACGCGTTGTTCGACAACGGCCGCCGTGGCCGCGTCATCCAAGGCGCCAACAAACGTCCATTGAAATCCTTGTCCGACATGTTAAAGGGCAAACAAGGCCGTTTCCGCCAAAACTTGCTTGGAAAACGCGTCGATTATTCCGGCCGTTCGGTTATCGTCGTGGGTCCGGAATTGAAATTGCATCAATGCGGCTTGCCAAAGAAAATGGCGCTGGAATTGTTCAAACCGTTCATTTACGCGAAATTGGAATTGTACGGCATGGCATCCACCATCAAGGCGGCAAAACGCATGGTGGAAAAAGAACGTCCCGAAGTCTGGGATATTCTGGAAGAAGTTATCCGCGAACACCCGGTTTTGCTGAATCGCGCGCCGACTTTGCACCGTTTGGGCGTACAGGCGTTCGAACCGGTATTGATCGAAGGCAAGGCGATCCAATTGCACCCATTGGTATGTACCGCGTTTAACGCCGACTTTGACGGCGACCAAATGGCGGTTCACGTGCCGTTATCGCTGGAATCCCAATTGGAATCACGCGTTCTGATGATGTCGACCAACAACGTGTTGTCGCCAGCCAACGGAAAACCGATCATCGTTCCAACCCAAGATATCGTTTTGGGTATCTATTATTTGACGCTGATGCGCGAAGGTTTGCCGGGCGAAGGAAAATATTTCGTCAATATCGGCGAAATCGAACATGCGTTGGAACACAACGTCATTCACTTGCACAGCAAAATTTTGACCCGTTTTGAAACCGTCGATAAAGACGGCAACAAAATCATTCAGCGCGTGGAAACCACCGCTGGCCGTATTTTGCTCGGATCGTTATTGCCGAAACATGTCGATGTTCCATTCAGCCTGGTCAACCGCTTGTTGACCAAAAAGGACATCTCCAGCGTTATCGACACGGTATACCGTTATTGCGGCCAAAAAGCCTCGGTCATTTTCTGCGATAAAATGATGGGCCTTGGATTCAAGCATGCGTGCAAAGCCGGCTTGTCGTTCGGTAAAGACGACCTCGTGATCCCAGAAGCGAAAGAAAAATTGATCGCCGACGCGGAAACCAAGGTTAAAGAATACGAACAGCAATATCTGGACGGTTTTATCACCCAGCGTGAGAAATATAACAAAGTGGTCGACTTGTGGTCGGATTGCACCGATCGCGTCGCGGAAGAAATGATGAAAAAAATCTCCGCCACGCCAAAAGGTCTCGAACCAAACGCGGTTTACATGATGGCCCATTCCGGTGCGCGTGGTTCCGCTGCGCAGATTAAGCAGTTGGCCGGTATGCGCGGTTTGATGGCAAAACCATCGGGCGAAATTATCGAAACACCGATTATTTCGAACTTTAAAGAAGGTTTGACCGTTCTTGAATACTTTAACTCGACCCACGGCGCGCGTAAGGGCTTGGCCGATACCGCATTGAAAACAGCGAACTCGGGTTACTTGACCCGCCGCTTGGTCGACGTATCGCAAGATTTGATCATCACCGTAGACGATTGCGGCACCGAAAAAGGCTTGACCTTGCGTGCGGTTGTCGAAGGCGGCGATGTGATCGAACCTTTGGCCGATCGTATTCTGGGCCGTTCGGCCGCGGAAGACATCGTTCATCCAAAAACCAAGGAAGTGATCGTTAAATCCGGCGATATGATCCAGGAATTGCAAGTGGAAGCGGTTGAAAAAGCCGCGATCGATTCTGTTAAGATTCGTTCGGTTCTGACCTGCGAAACCAAAAACGGAGTTTGCGGCAAATGTTATGGCCGCGATCTGGCCCGTGGTACCAAGGTCAATATCGGCGAAGCAGTCGGCGTTATCGCCGCGCAATCGATCGGTGAACCTGGTACACAGTTGACCATGCGTACATTCCACATCGGCGGCGCCGCGCAGCGTGGCGCGGAACAATCGAACGTCGAAGCGACCGTGGACTCAACCTTGAAAATCAACAATAAAAACCTGGTTGAAAACCGCGATGGTTTGTCGATCGTCATGGCCCGCAATTCCGAATTGGTATTGATGGATGCCGATGGCCGCGAACGCGCCCGCCACAAAGTGCCTTATGGCGCGAAATTGCTGGCCAAAGACGGCGCATCCGTGAAAAAAGGTCAAAAATTGGCGGAATGGGATCCATATACCTTGCCAATTATCACTGAACTCGAAGGCGTCGTGCATTATGTCGACCTGCAAGAAGGCGTGTCGATCCGCGAAGTCGTGGACGAAGCGACCGGCATTTCTTCCAAAGTGGTGGTTGACTGGCGCCAGACTCCAAAAGGCGATTCGCTTCGCCCAATGGTAGTGTTGCGCGATAAGAAAGGCAAAGTTCTGACCATGTCGAACGGCGCCGAAGCGCGTTACTTCTTGCCAGTGGATGCGGTTCTGTCGGTGGACAACAATTCCGAAGTCCGGGCCGGCGATGTAATCGCCCGCATTCCGCGCGATACGATCAAAACTCGCGACATTACCGGCGGTTTGCCGCGTGTTGCCGAATTGTTCGAAGCGCGCAAGCCGAAAGACTACTCGATCATTTCCGAAACCGAAGGCCGCGTGGTGTTCGGCAAGGATGCGAAAACCAAACGCCGCATTTTGATTCAACCGAACGACGGTTCGGATCCGGTGGAATATGTTGTTCCAAAGGGCCGTCACGTCGCGGTTCAAGAAGGCGATTTCGTACAAAAAGGCGATCTATTGCTCGATGGAAACCCGGTTCCGCACGATATTTTGGCGGTTATGGGCGTCGAAGCTTTGGCTGCGTACTTGGTACAGGAAGTCCAAGCGGTTTACCGTTTGCAAGGCGTTAAAATCAACGACAAGCATATCGAAGTAATCGTGCGCAACATGTTGCAAAAAGTCGAAATCACCGATCCGGGCGATACGACCTTCCTGACCGGCGAGCAAGTCGACCGCGAGGAATTCGAACAGGAAAATACCACTGCTATGAAAAATGGCGGCCGCGCCGCGAAATACCGCGCGGTTTTGATGGGTATTACCAAAGCCAGCTTGCAGACCCGTTCGTTCATTTCGGCGGCATCGTTCCAAGAAACGACCCGCGTTCTGACCGATGCGGCGATCAACGGCAAGATCGACACGTTGCAAGGTTTGAAAGAAAACGTGATCGTCGGCCGTTTGATTCCGGCCGGTACGGGCGCCTATGTCAACCGTCTGCGCCATGTGGCGAAAGACCGCGACAAGGAAATCGCCCCATCCGATACCACCACGGTGGCCGTGATCGAAGCGGGCGCGATTGCCAACGAAGACGAAGGCAAGGCGGACAAAAAACCGCGCCGCCGCGCCGCGAATGCCGGATAAGCATTGATCCGATTCTATGAAAAACCCCGCCATTGGCGGGGTTTTTTATTGCTGATATATTTGTTGATTTACAGGGTATGAACCTTATAATTTCGTCATCGATATAAATGATTAATGGAGTGGACGATATGGTAGCGGCAAATAACCTAAGAATGCAGAGAGAGACCGATAAAGCGACTGCGGCACAAATCGAAGGTTTGTGGTTCGATATTGCAAGGTTACAAAAAGCATTTGAATGGGATGCTATACAACAGAAATTGATCCGTGTTGTCGAACGGGCCGGCGACTTTTCCAACCCATCGCGCCGCTTGGTTGAAATTGAGAAGGCGATTGCCGCATCTCCGCTTATTCCCGGAAAAGTTGCGGAAGCCGCTGTTGGTCCATGGAAAAAACATGTAGCGGAATTGCCTACTGCGGAAGCCAAAGTAGAAGCCGCAAAGCGGGCTTTTAAAGTACGGTACGCATCATCCTATATGAAATGGGCCGCCAGCAGGGTAATTCTTGAAAATGTGCCGATGTTGCAAACCGGTGAAGAAAAATATAGTGCGCTGTGCGCCGGTTCCGGTCATTGCCCAACAGAAGAATTGCGCCATCAATATGCCCGCGAATTATTGGCGTTGGCGACTATTTTCACCGACCCTAAAAGCCGGCTTTCTGCTGCCTATGTGGCAGTAAATACGGTCAGCAGGCCATGCCAAGCTGAATTTGACTTTAGTTTAGTCGCCAGAACGATAGGGGAAATGGGCGCTGAAGTTGTTTTGGCCAATATCAACACGCTTAAACCCGAACGGCGGGTAGATGTTCTGAATCAAGTCGCTTGTTGTGTTGACCATCGGTCGCACGTTGGTAAAAGAGTCCTAACACGGCATCGCTGGTTAAAAGACAGATTGGGTCGCCAAGCAGCCCGCTAATCCGCAGGAATAGAAATAATACAAAACCCGGCCTAAAAGCCGGGTTTTGTATTTGCTTGCGATAGTGTGCAAACGGCTTGCGACGACATTCATAATTCTGTCACAAAACCTGGTTTTTGTTATTTGCCAATGGAATATAGGGAATTGCGCTTTTATTTGGCGGGTCCATACTATGCCTACTACCAAGAGCCCATTCGGGCTGTTCCAACAACCAATTGGAGAAGGAGTAAATCATGCAAAAACTAACCTACGATCAATTTACCAAAACCCGGACCAATCCTGGCACCACGGTGATTAATGTCTTGACCGCCGAACAATACAAGCAAGCCAGCATTCCGGGATCGACCAATATTCCATGGAAAGACAATCCCAATTTCGCCACCACTGTGGAGAAAACCACTGGCGGAAAGGATAAGCCGACCATTCTGTATTGCGCCAGCGCTGCTTGCACCGCATCCGCCGATGCCGCAAAGACCCTCGAAACCAAAGGGTTCACCAAAGTTTCGGTGTATGAAGGCGGAATGCAGGAATGGACCGCGAAAACCACGGGCACCACCACTGGCACAACGACCACTGGTACCAAGACCGGTACTACTAAGACCGGGAAAACCCAGGCGGCTTAGATTTATGCCATGCTGCAAAAACCCCGCCTGTATCGGCGGGGTTTTTATTTTTACATGGTTCTCCGTACTTTCAGAAGGTCGACCGCCCTCTCCCTGGGCCGCAAATCGGATTTAGCGGGTGTGGCAGGAGCAGGTTGAAGCTGCGTAGCAGAAACTGGTTGAGGTTTCGGAGCAGGGGCGGGTTCAGGCGGCGTAACCGGGCCGGGCAACCGGTCTTGTACCCAAAGATGATAAAGATCTTTGACCCCTCTTAACCGTTCGGTGCAATAAGCCATATCCTCCGGCGTGCATGCCAAATGAAAATTTAACGGCCATGCCCCCCCGGCTCGTATTGCTGCTTCGTCGAAAGACGCTCCCAACGTCAATGCCATCTGTATGAACACAACTTTTACATTGCGTAAGTTTGGATTCGTCAGAGCCGTGTCTGTCGAAGGCAATGGTTGCAAAATTTGCGCGGGTTGGATCTGGAATACATTGCCGACACAAACCGCAAGCGTATCCCAGTCTAAAATGATATTTTTAGAACCGGCAACAGGAGTAACGGCAGGAGCTGGAAAATTATTTGTCACAGGCTTGGTGGGCGCCTTTTCCCCGGCCAATGCCGTCCGATAGAACCCTTCCGCCTTTTCTATTTTCTTTGCTAATGGTCCGTTCGGCTCTCGTTGCAATTCCGCTGCCGCTTTCCAGTATTGCGTGACAAGCGTGCTGTGATTGCGGCCCCCCGTCAATTTGATAAGCCCGGGAAAAGAATAATCGGTGTGTTTCCGGGCCAGCCAGGTAAATACTTGCCGGGCCATGGGGACCGGGTGAACGCGGCCTCTGCCCTTAAAGTCCATGACACTAATAGGCGCAAAAGCCATTAAAGTTGCCCTCAACAGCAATTCCAATTTTTTTATGGGAGGGATGATGTTTTGCCCCATTTTTGCTCCTGGATTTAAATTGTATCTCTATAAAATACAAAAGCAAGGAGCAAAATCTAGTTTGAATTCAATGGTTTGAAGCAATTATTACAACGGAAAATCGTAGGACAGCACAACACTAAGCGTATAGGGTCCGGCTTTATGGACGATCAATTCGCAATTCGCGTCCTGGCCGCAAGCTAACTCGCCGGGCGTTTTGGATTTATTTAAAGCATCGGTCATAACGGGGCGGGGACCGGCAGAACCTTTGTCCAATAGCGGCGCTTCGGCCAATAGTTTTTTGGCAAGCAGAACAGGATCTTTTTCCAAATCGTCCGGCACGTTATCCCAGCGCAAATTGAACGCGTAATGGTGGCATCCGCCAATATCAAAGCTGAACACAACGCCATTTTTTAATGCAACCGATTCGATTAAATGCCGGTTTTCGCGTTTGGACGGCAGTTCGGATTTAACAACGGGCGATTGGAAATCGATGTGGCTTTCGATCGCTTCGATTCCCAGCGTGCATTCCTCCGCCTGGTCTTGTGCCAAAGCGGGCGTGACAAAAATTAGAATCAGTAGAAATAATAAGGTGCGCATGAAATTCCCGATTCAGGATAAAATAAAGCATAAAAAAACCCACCGCAAGGGTGGGTTTTCGTTAATTTTAGGAGATCCCTCACGTTTACCGTTCGGGATAACACCCCGCGAATGGCGTGTTAGTTGTTTCCCCGGCGCAGGAACGCTGGGATATCCAATAAATCGTCGTTTTCCGCCTTTGGCGTCAGGCTTTCCTGAACCGGTTCGGATGTTTCTTTTGCCGTCGGTGCTTCGGTTTTCAGCAAGGTCGGTTCCTGGCGCGCTGGCGGGGTGGATGGGGCCGCATTCGCCGCGCCGCCCAATACGCCGCCCATCATGCGTTCAAACAAACCCGGGCCGCGTCGTTGCGCGCGTTCCGCCGATTTGCTGGCCTGCGATTCTGGCGAACGTTCCGTCGCGAAACTGCCGGCAGTACCGGTACGGCTATACGGAGTTTGCGTGCCGCTTCCCGGTGTGGTTTCGCTTGGCATTGTGGCCGGGCGATGCATCGCCTTTTCCAATGGACGGTCTTGTTTCAGATCGACGCGCACGGTTTGCGGTTCGTCCTGGGTTTCAATCGCGCTTGGAACAATGCGTTCCGTCAATGAAATGTCTTCTTTGCTGGTTTCCGCCACGGATGGTTTTGGCGGGATAAACAAATCGCTGTCGGGCAAATCGCCGGTGAAATTATTGGTGGCGATATTGCTGGTGGTGCTGACCGGCGATTTCACTTCCGCGCGCGGGGCAGGGGCCGTATTGCGCGGCGTGTAAGAAGTCGACGACAATTCGTTCAGGTTAGTGCGGTTTGCCGTGTACGCCGAAGCGCTTGGCGGCGTTGAAACCGGGGCCGATGGAATAGGCGCCGGGGTTTTGCGCGCATTGGCGATAATATCGGCATGCGGCACCACTTTTTGCGGACGCAAGCCTGGGCCAAACGGATTTTGGCGCGCATCGTTATTGGCGCGGATCGCCAGGGCATCCATGCCGGCGGCAACAATCGAAATACGCATGCGGCCGACCAGTTTTTCGTCAAAGAACGCACCGAAGATGATGTTGGCATCGGGATCGACTTCGCTGCGGATGCGGTTGGCGGCTTCGTCCACTTCGAACAGGGTCATATCCAAACCGCCGGTGATGTTGATCAGAACGGCGCGCGCGCCTTTCATGCTGACATCGTCCAGCAATGGATTGTTGATCGCGGCTTCGGCGGCATCCAATGCGCGGCGGTCGCCTTCGGCTTCGCCGGTGCCCATCATCGCCTTGCCCATTTCCGCCATAACGGTTTGGATGTCGGCGAAATCAAGGTTGATAAGGCCTGGCATGGTGATCAAATCGGTCACGCCGCGCACGCCGGAATATAATACGTCGTCGGCCATTTTAAATGCATCGGCAAATGTGGTGCGTTCATTGGCAATGCGGAACAGATTTTGGTTTGGAATGACGATCAATGTGTCGACATATTGCTGCATTTCTTCGATCGCATTTTCCGCCAATTTCATGCGGTGCGCGCCTTCGAAGGTGAATGGTTTCGTTACAACGCCCACGGTCAAAATACCCAATTCACGCGATGCGCGCGCAATCACGGGACCTGCGCCGGAACCAGTGCCGCCACCCATACCGGCGGTGATAAAGCACATATTGCTGCCTTCGATGTGCTGCATAATTTCTTCGATCGATTCCTCGGCGGCCGCCTTGCCGACTTCGGGTTTGGCGCCGGCGCCCAAACCGCGATTGATATTCACGCCCAATTGAATTTTGCGTTCCGCCAAACTTTGTTGCAATGCTTGCGCATCGGTGTTGGCGCAAATGAATTCCACGCCCTGTAAGTTCGAGCGGATCATGTTGTTCACAGCGTTCCCGCCAGCGCCCCCGGCGCCGACAACGGTGATGCGCGGTTTTAATTCACTTTCGGCTTTTGGAACGCGTAGATTGATGCTCATGAATAACTCTCCGGTTGGGTGGGCGGTGTGATATTTTGCTTTAAATGTTTTGCCGAAAAAACGCTACCGTAATGAATCCACAAGGCGACGGGCTTTTCTTCCAGCAACACAGTATTTAGTGATTTCTACTATATCTAGTGGTTTGCACTATTATTAGTATTAAACCCTACATAAAAGCCAATATATAAGGTCTATAAAGTCTCTTCAATCCAAGATTTGACTTGGCTCCACAGGCTTTGCCCCTTTCCTGTGGATGGTTTTTTACCCTCCACCTGGGCTTCCTGATGGGTCGCAAAGGTAAGCAATCCGGCGCAGGTGGAAAAGGCGGGGCCCCCCGCCGCATCGGCAAGGCCGGTCAGGCGGATTGGCTTGCCCAAACGCACTTGTTTATCGAGGATATTGGCCGCCAATTCGCGCACATTGGACAGCTGGCTGGCGCCGCCGGTCAATACCACGCGGCGGCCGGCGATTTTATCGACATTGGCTTCGGCCAATTTGGCGCGCACGGCTTCGAATGTTTCTTCGAGGCGCGGTTGAATGATTCGATTCAGGTACGATTTCGGAATATGGTTCGGCGCATCGTTCAAATCGTTTTCGCCAACCAACGGAACATCGATCATATCCTCGTCGTCTTGCGCGGTCGCCAGCGCGCCGCCATATAATGTTTTCAGCCGTTCGGCTTGCAGAACGGGCGTTGAAAGTCCGCGCGCGATGTCGTTGGTCACATGCATGCCGCCGATCGGCACAATATCGCTGAATAATAAATTGCCGTCGAAAAATACCGCCACCGATGTGGTCCCGCCGCCCATATCGATCAGGGTGCAGCCCAAATCCATTTCATCTTCGACCAATGTGGCAAGGCCGGACGCATAAGGCGACAGTACGAATCCATCCAGATCCAAATGGCACCGTTCGACGCAAGTCGCCAGATTGCGCAACGCGCCGTTTTGCGCCGAAACCAGATGCACGCTGGCGCCCAAACGCTGGCCATACATGCCGCGCGGATCGCGGATGCCGCGGCTGCCATCCAAACTGTACCCAACCGGAATTGCATGCAATAAATAGCGGTTCATGCTGTTATCGTTGGCGCCGGTCGATTGGTTCATTTGCTGGTCATAGGCGACGCGGCATTGGCCCAACAATTTTTGCACGTCCAAATCGCGGACTTGCTGGCCATGCAACGGCAATTCCACATCGAAATGTTGCGATGCCGGGTGGCCGCAGGACACATTCACATAAACCGACCGAATCGTGTCGCCGCCAGCCATTTGTTCGGCCGCATGCACGGCGTTCAAAATGGAATTTTCAACCGCTTCGACATTCATCACCACGCCGGCCTTCATCCCCGCCGAAATTTGGTGGCCAATGCCCAGCACGCGCGCGCGGCCCATATCGTCGACCTTGGCGATAAAACAACAGACCTTGGAAGATCCGATATCCAGCGCGGCGATGGTGCTTTTACGAAAACGCGGTTTCATGGCGGTAATATCCCTTGGCGTGCTATGGGCGCAGTTTTGAGCGCATCGGCCATATTTCTTAAACAAAAATAGCGCGCTATCGGCCGGTATACAAGTTCATTTATCGGCGGTTTTCCGCCATTTACGCGCTTGTGGACATCTTTGTAGCGGAACGGTGCGCCGCAATTATGCCGCGATGCAATTATAGGTTGTTTAAGGCGTATATTTGCATCTTTATAATTTGGTGTTGTCGTTTTTTCTAAAAAATTCTGCGCCAATATTAAATAGATAAAAATTTATTTTATTAAGATTTTCCAGATGTATTGATTTTCGGATGGAAAGTGAATGAACACAAGCGAACAGAAAGAAAACCAACCATGAAAAAATATTTGAAAATTATTGGCGATGTAGCTGGTGTTGTTGCTCTGATTCTGGCGGCTTTTTATATTATTGATATTCAAAGCATATTGCGGGACCAAGGTATTGAGGAAGATTTCATTTATAATTTCTGGATTATTTGCCGCTATGCAGCACTTTTTGTTGTTGCCGGTATCCCAATATCCTTGGGCATAGCGTCCATTTGGCAATTAGCTGACCGATGGGATGTGCGTCACAAGGTAACAAAACCTACGAATACCGGTATTTTGTTTAAAAGAAAAGTTTGGACCATATTTAGTATCGGATGTTGCGCTTATCTAATTTTGTTTGGGCCATTTATTTAGGATGTTATGAAGTTTTAAATAAATAAGAAAGGAAGCAGAAATGGAAAAAGAAATTAAAAAGAATATAAGCCAAAAAAATTATATTTGGATTTGTATTTTAGTGGTTATCATTGTGGTCTATACTTTCTGGTACCACAATAAATGGTATAATTACGGCACAGAATTTTCTGTTGTTAATCATCGTAACGCGCCGATTGAGCTAATCGAACTTTCCTTCGCATCATCGGAAGAAATTATAAAACCTGTTATTATTCATCAGAATGGCCCGGAACGTACACAAGCAAAAATAGAATTACAAGCAAGGCCTGCGAAAGACGATTTAATTTTTTCCATTCGTGATTTAGCAGATAATAAAATTTATCAGTATAAAGTGAATTTACAACGGCCTGCCGAACCGCCCGTTTATTGTTTGGCGCTTATTCCTCAAGGATATGAAATAAAGCATTGTGGGACAAATGAAACTTACTTGATGATAACGCAAGATTGGTAAAACTAAATAGGAGCAAACATGGAAATCAAAGACGTGATCAAAGAATATAGAAGAGAACCTGGATCGGTAAGCGATGCAGCCTTAAAGGCGGCTATCAATTCACAATTGCCAGGTAGAGCAAATGGTCCAGCAGATGCCTATCGGCATCTGATTTGGGCGGGAGAATTGACGAGAAGATATGGGGAGAACTTAGCTGTATTAGGCGTGAATTTGCATGAAACTTCTGTTTATAAAAAAGGCTCAAAAGAAGAAGAGCAGCATAAAATCGATAATCATAATAACAAGCTCGGTGTAGAAATTGGTAAAAAAGCTAAAACTTGGGAAGAAGTGAAAGAAATGGCTAAAGAAAAAATTTCTCGGAGTTCTGGCAATGGAAAGAGTGACGATCTTCCTATTTGGATGGATTCAGAACATTGGTCTTCCAATCCTAGAGATGAAAATAAACAGGAAATTCCCACAACAGAGTTAAGATGGCCCGATCCATCCTGGCGGGATGAAGATAAACGTCCAGATATTGAAGATGAAGGTTATTCCAAAGGTGGTATAGAACATCGTCATTCAGGCCATAAAAACCCGGATGAAAAACCCTTATCCGTCCGCGAAGAACTGGAAAAAAATTACCGCGTTGAAAAACAAAAAGCCGAGGTGGCGAATCAGAATGCCGCCAATTCCAACACGCCGCGCGCGCCAAGTACCAAGGCATCGAGCGGTGGGACAGTGCATGTAAAAGCTTATGACCGCGAAGGCGGCACGGAACACGTGCGCTCGCACACGCGGAAGCCGCCGGTGGAGTAAAATTGTAAATTAAATTATTGCTGCCCTCCCTCGATGGGAGGGTAGTAAGTAAGAAATTACGTACTCTTATCCGCCGCGCCAGCCGGGATTTGTCCGCCGTCTTTTTTCTGTAGAAATATCCGGTCGGCCAGGCGCATGTCGATGGCGGCGTAATCCAAATCCAAAACTTTATTCACGCTATGCATTTCCAATAATTTTTGCACCGCCAATTCCGGATTTTTTTCCGGCAATTTGACGATCATATCGTTTTTCAAATGCAGATCCCAACGGCGCTGGCCAATGCGCACCGCCGATTGCACGCGCGATTGAAAATCAGATGACATGGAAATAATATCGACCAATTCACGGGCAAAAGATGGAGCATCTGGCCCGACCACCACCAACAATCCGGCAAAATGGGAAAGATCCTGGCCCAAAATCACGCTGCCCGTCTCGTCGATCAAATTCAGCGCCCCTTTGTTCTGCCAAATGGCCAGCGGATGCCGCTCGGTCAAATGAATGAACATCGTTCCGGGCAGGCGGCGTTCGACCTTGGCGTCTTTCACCCAGGGCAGGGTAAGCAGCGCGCTTTGCGCCGATTCCAAATCGATGCCCAAAATCGGCATGCCTTGGGTGATTTGCAACGTGTCCAAAATTTGCTGTTTGTCGGTGTAATTGCGGCCATCGACCAGAATTTCTTCGATGACCAATCCTTGGTCCTTGGTTACGCCTAAAACCTTGGCGTGAATGGCGCGGCCCAGCGCGGCGATACGGCCGGAACGGTAATTATCGTACAGCGGATAAATAATTGTGCCCAAGCACACCAGCACCAGAAAATAAGTCAGTAAGGATAGTCGATAGCGCAGCCAAAGACTGTGCAGCCCGCGCCGCTGCCGCGCGGTGGCGGCGCCGATGATCGACGGCCGTCCGGATTTTAATTTTATGCGCCCCATTTGGCGTTCTCTACCATCCAGCCGACCAATTGCGGGAACGGGATATTGTTATATGCCGCCAATTCCGGCACCAAGGATGTTGGCGTCATGCCGGGCTGCGTATTTACTTCCAGCAAAAACAATTCATGTTTATTTTGGGTGTCATCGTACCGAATATCGGCGCGGGTAACGCCACGGCAGCCCAGCGCGTTGTGCGCCTCGATGGCGATTTTGCAGGCTTGTTCATACACGGGGCCTGGAATTTGCGCCGGGCAATCATGGGTCGATCCGCCAGAAGCGTATTTAGCCTCGTAATCGTAAAATTCCAAATTGGTTTTGATTTCGGTCACGCCCAGCGCGCGGTCGCCCATCACCGCCACGGTGATTTCGCGGCCAGGAATGAATTTTTCGACAATCGCGTATTCGCCGAATTTCCAGGTGTCTTTGTTGATCGCCGGTTTGTTGTCGCCGGCTTTCATAATGCGCACGCCAACCGAAGATCCTTCGCGAATCGGTTTCACCACATAGGGGCGCGGCATCACATCGCCTGCCAGAATTTCGGAAATTGGAAATATGCCGCCGGGTGGGACGGGCAATTTCGCCTCGCGGAAGACTTTTTTGGCCATTTCTTTGTCCATTGCCACGGACGACGCCTGTACGCCGGAATGGGTGTATGGAATTTGCAATAAATCCAGCAATCCCTGAATCGTGCCATCTTCGCCGCCGGGGCCGTGCAGCGCATTGAATACCGCAAACGGTTTTGGGTCTAAGGCTTTTACAAATTCCGCGATATTGTTATTCAAGTCGAATCCGTGGACATCGTATCCCATGTCTTTCAATCCTTGGATCACAGAACGGCCGCTGACCAGCGATACTTCGCGTTCCGACGAATTGCCGCCATAAACGACAATAATTTTTTTGGATTTGTTTTGGTTCATATGTTTTCGTTTTCTTTCTTTTTAAATTCCTCCCCCTTCGGGGGAGGGCAGGGAGGGGGTAAGGCCTCGGTCTTTCTGATATTTCTCAGCCCAAAGGGCTTAACCTTCCCCTTGCCCCTCCCAAAGGGAGGGGAATTTTTACATTAATACTTGTGTTCCAATTTATATAGAATTGTTTCAATTACTGAATCTATGTTTTTCATAACTTCTTGGTTCCAAAATCTAATGACATCATAGCCTGCATTCTTAAGAAATTCATCTCGCTTTTTATCATAAATTGCATGTCCATCTTCAGCATGCTGCCCACCGTCTAATTCAATAATTATTTTCTTCTCAATGCAGCAAAAATCAACAATATAAGGTGGAATAGGATGTTGGCGACGGAATTTGTGGTTTAGTAATTGGCGATTGCTTAGATGATACCATAATCTATATTCTGCATCGGTTGGATCATTACGCATGGCCTTAGCAAATTCATACATTTTTGCCTAACCCTCCCCTTGCCCCTCCCAAAGGGAGGGGAATTTAATTTACTTTTCCCCCAGTCGTTCAATTTCCCAGCGCAGTTCAACGCCACTGTGGCGGAAGACGCGCATGCGCACTTCGTCGCCCAGATTTTCAATATCGGCCGCGGTCGCGCCGCCGGTATTAATCAAAAAATTCGTATGTTTTTCCGAAACCATCGCGCCGCCAATTTTCAATCCGCGGCAGCCGGCCTGATCGACCAATTCCCACGCGCGGCGGTCATCCGGGTTGGCAAAGGTCGATCCGCCGGTGCGCGAGCGTATAGGTTGCGTCGATTCGCGTTTTTCGGCGATTTCGTCCATGCGGCGCTCAATATCCGCCTTGCTGGCGGGAGTTCCGGCCAAGGTGGCGCCAACGAAAATCCATCCCTTGGGCACTTCACAATCGCGATAAGACAATCCTAGCTGGCCGGCGACCAGATTATGCAAATTGCCTTCGTCATCAATTACCTGAGCCGATATCAGTATATCTTTTATTTCCGATCCATAAGCGCCGGCATTCATGCGCAACGCGCCGCCAATCGTGCCCGGAATGCCGAACAAAAATTCCATGCCGGTCAATCCTGCGTCGGCCGCCACGCGTGCCACATTCACATCCAGCGCGGCTGCGCCAGCCACGATATGCGTGCCGTCTTGGGCGATCGATGCGAATTCGCGGCCCAGGCGGATCACCACGCCGCGAATGCCGCCATCGCGCACCAACACGTTCGACCCAACGCCCAATATGGTCACCGGTACCAGCGGCGGTTTTTCTTTTAAAAAATTCTGCAAATCTTCGAGATCGGCGGGTTTGAATAACACTTCCGCAGGTCCGCCAACTTGGAACCAAGTCACTTTATGTAACGAAGCGTTTTCGGTATACCGCCCGCGCACTTTGGGCAGGCGAGTAATCAACGGTTCAACGGTTGGATAATAGGCGGGATTGCTCATGCGGCTATAGGGTTTTGGGTATTGGGTTTTGGGGTTTGGGCAAGTTTTTGACGAAGACCAAATAACATACGGCGTAAATCATCCGCAGTTTTTGACAATATAATAGTCTGTGCTGGTTTTATAAATCCCAGTTCAGCGGCTATGATGATCAAAGTCTCTAATTCGCTGGCAGATCCAGAGGCGATTGCTAGAAATTGCAGATATTCTTTGCGGCTAGCGCGCATATATCCTTCAGCAATATTGGCGGGAATAGAAATAGCGGCACGTTGCATTTGGGAAGAAAGATTGTACTTTTCTGTTGGAGGAAATTGGGCTGTTATCAGATAAATTTCTTTTACCAGTGTTTTGCCTTTTTTCCAAACTTCTAAATCTTTGTGGTCTCGAATTTTTTGTGTCATTTGCTGCTTCTTAAATTTCAAACCCCAATACCCAAAACCCAAACCCCGGAATTTACACAATCAAGCAATAGAGGCGGCGGGGGTAGAACCCAATATATCCGTTAATTCCTTCGGCAAGGCATACGCCCAGGTGGTTACATCGCCGGCGCCAAGACAAATGACGAAATCGCCGGGCTTAGCGATTTGGGCGATGGTGGGGGCCAGATCCTTTGGTCCTGCGATTTTCAGCACATGATGATGGCCGCGTTCGATCATTCCGGCCGCCAGCGTATCGCTGGAAATGCCTGGAATGGGTTCCTCGCCGGCCGCATAAATTGGCGCGACGATGACGGTGTCGGCATCGTTGAAACAGGTGCAAAATTCTTCGAACAAATTATTGACGCGGGAATAACGGTGCGGTTGCATCACGGCGATAACCTTGGACGATGTGACATTGCGCGCGGCCTTTAATACGGCGGCGATTTCAACCGGGTGGTGGCCGTAATCGTCGATCACGGTAATGCCGTTGGCAATGCCGGTTTTGGTAAAGCGGCGTTTTACGCCGGAAAAATTGGCCAGCGCGGTCTGCAAGGTTTTATCCGGAATGTTCATTTCTCCGCCAATGCCGAGCGCGGCCAGGGAATTCTGTACATTATGCTGGCCGATGATCGGCAAATGCACGCCGGTAATTTTGCGTGCGCCACCCAAAGTACGGGCGGAGAAAATAACGTCGAACGTGCTGCCCTTGGCATCCATTTTGATATTGACGGCGCGCACATCGGCTTGGGGATTCAAACCATAGGTGATGATGCGTCGATCCGATGCCTTTGGAATCAAGGATTGCACCACCGGGTGATCGATGCACAGCATGGCAAAGCCGTAAAACGGCACGTTTTGAATGAACGATTCGTATGATTTCTGCGCATTGGCAAAAGTGCCGAAATGATCCAAATGTTCCGGGTCGATATTGGTCACGACCGCAATGGTGGTTGGCAATTTCACGAACGTGCCATCGGATTCATCGGCCTCCACCACCATCCATTCACCCGCACCAAGTCGCGTGTTGGTGCCAAGCGCATTGATAATGCCGCCATTGATCACGGTTGGATCTTTGCCGGCCGATTCCAATAAATGCGCCACCAACGATGTGGTTGTGGTTTTGCCATGCGTGCCGGAAACCGCGACCGACCATTTCAACCGCATAATTTCGGCCAGCATTTCGGCGCGTTTGACGACCGGCAACATTTTCGTCTTCGCCGCTAGAATTTCCGGATTGTCTTTTTTAATCGCGCTCGATACCACGACCACCGCGGCGCCATCGATATTTTCGGCGCGGTGGCCGATATGAACGGTGATTCCCAAATCGCGCAGGCGTTTGATATTGTATCCATCCGCCACATCGCTGCCCTGAACCTTGTATCCAAGATTGTGCAATACCTCGGCAATGCCGGACATGCCAATGCCGCCAATGCCCACAATGTGGAATGTGCCGATGGTAAAGGGGATGATGCGCATGACTAAAAACTCCGGCGGCTGATCGTATAACAAATATTCCCCTCCCTTCGGGAGGGGGTAGGGGGAGGGTAAGGCTGATGAAAAAGTCGGAATCTATCCGGCACCGCGCCTAACCCCCGCCCGCAAATGCTTCGCATTTACGCCTCCCCCAAAGGGGGAGGAATTTAAGTAAACTACCAAAAACGCCGATAAATCCCAAGCCCCAAAGGGAGCCCGGAATTGGGGATAAACCCCGATTTTGCCGGGTTAAAACCGCAATTTTACCATTAAGGCCAGGGGCGAAATATCAATTGAAAAACTTAAAGCCTGGATTCGGGCCGATCCTATAATCTATCTTTGGGGAGATTAGAAAAATAACCAGAGCACAGATGTTGATGGACTAAGCCCTTTCTCCACGTTGCCTTGCGCTATCCCGTCTGGTGCGTCTTACCCCGGTTTCCGTCCGTCTTTCCGTCAATCTTTGCTCACCTTCGCCAATTTCACGTCTGTTGGCCTGTTCCACCAATTGATCCCGCGCGCCGCCTGGCGCGCCGTATAAATCGATATCGCGCGGCCCTTGGTACATTTTTATTTTCAAATGCGGCTTGGATTCCAATATTTTTTTCAATCCTGCGCCATTCGGACCGTATAATTTGTTATACAAAGGCAATTGCAGCAATCGTTGCAGCGCCTTTTGTGCTGTTTGATGATCATGCCGGATATGATCAGGCGCCTGTAACAAAGCGATATCGCCGCCCCTGAAATGTTTTTGGGATTGGCGGTAGAAAAATCCAAATATCGGCAATCCCGCCGCAATCAACCATGGGCTGGTTGCCAAAAATAAAAATCCGGCGGTCAATGCGCCAGCCGTGACAACGGATGAAACAACGCCTGTCCAGAAACTTTTTTTACCGTCTCTATAATATCTTTCCGCTTCATCCCGGGCTTTGTTGCTGCCGGTATCGTGAAATGGTTTAAAGGCGCGTTTCCGCTGTTTGGATGCCGAAAGTTTTTCTAAATCTTTCGATGGTTTGGCCGGTAAAATTAAGGTAGGGGTTTTGTTGCGAACAACGATTGGCGGCGGATTTTGGTCTGCGACAGAATAGATTTCCTGGCCTGAATCACCGGACAGGGGGCCCATTTCTGGATTTGCGCTCATATTCCCCTCCATAGCAATATATGGTAATATTATTATAATATTTGTTATTTGCAGAATAAATTGTTGTTTAAAATCTTTTAAAAGTCAATAATAAAAATATTGTTTTTCTATTCATTTGTAATGACATCATTTGGCAGGGATCGACTAACGTTTGTTATCTCGTTATTATCCGCGCCCATGACTTATACCTATCTCCCCCTTATTGCGATTATCGCCTATATGCTGTTGCAACTGGCGGTATCCGCCTATGCCAATTCCAAAATCAAATCCGAAACCGATTACTTGCTGGCCGGGCGGCATTTGGGATTGTGGCTGGGTTCGTTTTCATTATTCGCCACTTGGTTTGGCGCGGAAACGGTGGTGGCATCGTCCGGCGCGATTGCCGCCGAAGGTTTGGCGGGTGGACGGGCGGAACCATTCGGATATGCGGCGTGTCTGATTTTGCTGGGCATCGCGTTGGCCGGAAAATTGCGGCAAGGCAATTACATCACTACCGCCGATTTTTACCGCGAGCGGTATGGCGTTGCGGCCGAAAAAATCGCCGTGCTGTTGATGGTTCCGACATCCTTGATTTGGTCCGCGGCGCAGGTGCTGGCGTTCGCCCATATTTTATCGGCGGTCGGGCATATCGATTTAAACACGGCGTTGTTGATCGGTACGGCAATGGTGGTGATTTATACGACCGTCGGCGGATTTTTGGGCGATGTCATTACCGACAATATCCAAAGCGTGGTGATTATCATCGGTCTTATTGTCACGGCATGTTTTATCGTGGCGCAATTGGGCGGATGGGACGCCGCGTTTTCCTTGATTACGGCGGACCGGTTGAATGTATTGTCGCCGGACGAACCGGTATGGCCGCAAATCGACGAATGGACTATTGCGATTGTGGGGTCGCTGGTCGCGCAAGAAGCGATCTCCCGCATCTTGGCGACGCGTTCCGCCGATGTCGCGCGGAAAACCTGTTATATCGCCGCCGGATTGTATTTCGTGGTCGGATTGATCCCGGCCTTTATCGGTCTTGCCGGATATCAATTGGTGCCGCAGGATTTTTATGGCGACGGTTTTTTGCCGCGCATCGCCGAAACCGTGTTGCCGCAATTCGCCTATGTGCTGTTTATCGGCGCGCTTGTTTCGGCGATTTTATCTACGGTCAACACCACATTGCTTTCGGTGGGCGGTTTGCTTGGCCACAATATCGTCATTCACGGATGGCCGCATCTGTTTGAAAAAGAAGGCAGCAAGGTTCGATTGCAGCGCGGCCTGGTTATGTTCGCGGGATTGCTGACCTATGGCATCGCCGCGGGCGGCCAGCGCATTTACGATTTGATAGAATCAAGTTCCAGTTTCGGATCGGCCGGATTGGTGGTGTGTTTGGTGTTCGGTCTTTGGACGCGGCGGGGAACCGCCGCAGCGGCCTTGTCGGCTATGGCGGCTGGCGTTTTTGGCATCGCGGTGTTCCAATATTATTGGGAATGGCCGGCGGCCTATATTGCCACTTTAATTTTCTCTGCTGTGGTGTATTGGGGCGTAGCGATGCTTAGTAAAAACCGGCTGATAGAAGTTGGACGTTAGGCCGCCTGCTCGTTCGGCAATCCACCCAAAACGTTGTCGCCGTAATCGTCTTGAGGGTCTTTGTTTTTCAGCAAATCGCGATTGATGCCATGCGTTTTTATGACAAGCCGTGTCAAACGTTGCGCGGCGTCGCGCACGCCCAGCGATTTCGCCGCGCGCGCCGTTTGAATCAATGTATCGGGCAGGGTTAAATACGATTCTAAACGCGCCGCCAAGGCTTCGGGTTGGAATGCGTCCTGCGGCATCAGCCAGGCGGCATTTTTGTCGGCGAGCGCGCGGGCATTGATCATCTGATGATTATCGAGCGCATGGGCGTAGGGAACCAAAATGCTGGGCCGTCCGGCGGCGGTCAATTCCGCCACCGTCGATGCGCCGGCGCGCATGATTACCAAATGCGATTCGGACAGGCGTTTGCCGACATCGGTAAAAAATGTCGCGACTTCAGCCTGTACTTTCATTTTGGCATAGGCTGCGATGGCCTCTGCCTTGTCTTCTTCGCGGCATTGTTGGCTGATTACCAATTTATCGCGCAGCGATTGCGGCAATAATTCAATCGCTTTTGGAATGACGTAGGAAAAAATATGCGCGCCTTGGCTGCCGCCCGTAATCAGGATGCGGATTTTGCCATCGGTGGATGCGGGCGGATAGCCATCATCGCCGATGCGCGCGATATCGGAACGCACCGGATTGCCGGTGAATACCGCTTTGCGGAATTGATTTAGATCCAGGCTTTCGGTATTTTGAAACGACGTAGCGATAAATTTTGCAAACCGGCTGAACAAACGATTGGTGCGTCCCAGAATCGCGTTTTGTTCGTGAATAATGATCGGCGCGCGCAGAACCCAAGCGGCGAAAATCGTGGGCGCGGCGGCATATCCGCCGAAACCGACGACGACATCCGGTTTTAATTTTAACATCAGTAAAAACGATTGGATGGAACCGATGCCCAGTTTGCACACGGTCCATAATTTTCCAAACACGCCGATACCGCGATAATTCGGCGATCCGGCGGCGATGCGGTGCGTTTCAATGGTGCTGCCATTGACGCTGAACGCCTGGCCGCGTTTGTCGGTAATCAGGCGTACGCCAATATTTTGCGCGCACAAGGATTCCGCCAGCGCGGCGGCGGGAAAAATATGTCCGCCAGTTCCGCCAGCAGCCAGCACCACCAATTTCGGCTTTTGCAATCCTAGATCCGGGCCTAGATCCGGGTTTTGATTTTTATTTTCGGTCATCCGTGAATTCTATTTTATCTCTGTGTCCGCTTTATGTTCTCGGTCTTTTGCGCGTCAGGCCCAACAACATGCCGGTGCCCAATGAAATCGCCAGCATCGAAGATCCGCCGTAACTGATAAAGGGCAAAGTCATTCCCTTGGTTGGCATTAAATTCAACGTCGATGCCATGTTGATTACGGCTTGCAATCCGAATTGCACCAGAAGGCCAGCGATAGCCAAGATTAAAAACAAATCGCCTTCGCCGCGCAAGCGTTTCAAGCCGCGCAGAACAATAAATGCGAACACTGCGACAATAAACAGACACGGGATCAATCCGAATTCTTCGCCAGCAACCGCAAACACGAAATCGGCATGCACGTCGGGGATGGTGGATTTCACCGTGCCTTCGCCCGGGCCTTGTCCCATGAATCCGCCGTTGATGAATGCCTCCATCGAACGTTGCACCTGGAACGTATCGCCGCTGCTTGGATCCATGAACCGGTCGATGCGGCTGGCGAAATGCGGGAATAAATAATACGCGCCGAATGCCGCGCCGCCAGCGCTGATGATAAGGCCGACGACGACGAACATCGACAAGCCGGCCAGGAAAAATTGAAATCCCCACACGCAGGAAACGACGAACGCCATGCCAAGATCGGGCTGCAATACCAGCATCGAGAAAATAAACAGCCACAGCGCGATGGAAAATGCGGTGCCGCGAAATTCCGGGCGGCGGTGTTGTTCGCTGAACAGCCAAGCCGCAACGACGGCAAAGCTTGGTTTGATGAATTCCGACGGTTGCAACGAAAATCCCGGCAAGGATAACCAGCGCCGCGCCCCTTTGATCTCCGTACCTGCAAAGAATGTCAGGATCAAACATAATATGGCAATGCCCAACACCACAATTGCCAAAAACTTGATTTGTTTTGGCGGCAATATGGATGCGCCGAACATGATTAAAATCGCGGCGATTAAATAAAATAGCTGGCGTTTGAAAAAATAAAAACTATTGAGGCCCAGCATGTCGGCGACCGCAGGACTTGCCGCGAGGCTTAATAAAATGCCGATGGTAATTAGAATCAGAAATGCCGCGAGCAGCCACCTGTCGACCGTCCACCACCATTGGCTAAGCGCGCTTGTGTTGGTACGGGCGAGGGTAATCATTAGGCGGTCTTTCTTTTATTGATTTGTTCCAGTTCCAAAACCGTTTTGCAAAATACTTCGCCGCGATGCTCGAAATCGCGGAACTGATCGAATGAGGCGCAGGCGGGGGACAACAACACAACTGGATTATACATGCCATCTTGTTTGGCTTGCGCGGCGGCATCCGCAATCGCCTGTTCCAGCGTGCCGCTAATTTTATACGGCATGTGCGGCGATAGAATTTTGCCGAACATTTCCGCCGCCTGACCGATTAAAAACGCTTGTTGGATATTGCGATAGAACGGCGCGCAGGCATCCAGATCCTCGCCTTTCGGTTTGCCGCCGGCGATCCAGTAAATCGGCTTGTAACAAGCCAGCGCTTTTGCGGCCGCTTCGGGATTGGTGGCCTTGCTGTCATTGATAAAGGCGATGCCGTCGATCGTGGCGATTTTTTGCTGGCGATGCGCAAGCCCAGGAAAATTCGCGATCAACTCACAAATTGTTCCACGTGGAACATTTAGAAATTTTGTTATCATATAGGCGGCAGCGGCATTTTGCCAATTATGCTCGCCGGGCAGGGCGGCGGCATCGCGCAAATCCATGATTTTCTCGGTACGGCTGGGCATGGCATCGTATAAAATTCCGTCGGCCACATAGGCGCCGCGTTCGACTTTTTGTCCGACCGACAATGCAAAAGTTTTCTGCAAATTGCGCGCGGAAATTTCATCGAACATTTTTTTGCTGGGCGCATCGTCGATGCCGATAATCGCCGCGTCCGATTTTTGCTGATTTGCGAAAATATTTTTCTTGGCGTTCAGATATCCATCCATATCGCCGTGACGATCCAAATGATCCGGCGTTAAATTCAAATGCACTGCCGCGTGCAATTTGCAGTCCGGCATCAATTCCAATTGATAGGACGATAATTCCAAAACATAATATCCGCCATCGCCAACCGGTTCCAATGTCAATGCGGCCTGGCCAAGATTGCCGCCGACTTGAACATTTTCGCCGGCTTGTTTTAAAATATGCGCGATCAAACTGGTGGTTGTCGATTTGCCATTCGTGCCGGTGATGCCGATATATTTTGCCTTTGTTTGCGTATGCATCAGCAAATAAATATCGGAAATAATTTTTACATTCGCGCCGCGCGCGGCAATCACAATCGGATGCGGCGTGGGAAATGTGTGTGGAATGCCGGGGCTGAGAACGAGCGCGGAAATATTTTTCCAATCTACAGAATTCAAATCGACCAGAGGAATATTTTCGCCCGATGCAATATTGCGATTTTTTTCGTCATCGTCCCACGCTAAAACTTCTGCGCCGCCCCCGATCAGCGATTTTGCCGCCGACAGGCCGGAACGGGCAAGTCCAAAGACGGCGACTTTTTTTCCGCGATACAGCGTGACTTCAATCATGATGCTTTCCCAATTTTTTGCGCGGCGGCGTTTTCAAAATCGCGCGCCGTCAGGCCAAGCGCGATTTGCGATTGCAAATTTTTTGGCAAGGATGTGATACATGACGCCAATATTTTTTCCGCTGGCAATTTTGAATCGTAATATTGCGCGATGAATTGATCCATTTCCGCGGCGCGCGATGCGATCATTTCGCGCACGATGGATTGCGTGGCGAAGTTTTCGCCGACTTTGTTCAGTACATAAGAAAACGCCAGAATCAGGCGCAATACCGAATCCACCGCAAGGCGCGATGTGCCGCGTTGCAGGCATAAATTCACCGCATAAACCGCATCGATCACCGCGTATTTAATGGCCCATGCCGCTTCCCAGGTATTTTGTTTCACACCAAGGCTGGTGGATAGATCCCATTGTTTTGTCCCGCCGGCCCCATTGTTCAGGAAATCGAAAAATTCGCCTTGTCCGGCCGCGCCGATTTTTCCACCCGCAAAACAATCCGTATGTACAGCGACGGCGGAAGTGATTCCAACCAAACCGCCGAACACCATCAAATGACTCATGAATTTTACTTCGGCACCGGCCTCGGCGCGTTCGCCGAAATATTGCGGTACGCCGATGCGCGATAAGGCAGGGGATAGTCGGGCAAATAATTTTTCATCGCCGCTGGCCAGAATCAACATCTTTGCCGATTCCGCGCCCTTGGATCCGCCGGTCAGCGGATAATTGACATAAGTAACGCCAAGTTCTGCGCAAAATTCCTGCGCCGATTTTGCAAAACAGGTGCTGACGGTGGACAGGTGACAGATAAATTTTCCCTTGGCGCGTTCGGCCAACAAAGTTGCAACTTGCGCGACGATGTTTGCGTCCTCGCCATTCTTGCCGCAACAAATAATCACGCCATCGATTTCGGCGGGACCAACCAAAGTGGTATAAGACGATACCAACATCGCGCCGTGATTTTTCCACGCGGCACGGGCCGCATCGCGCATTGTGCCTGGCGTGCCGCGATCATGCACACGCAACACGCGCACTGTGCTGTCGGGTGTGGTCCAATGCCGCGCCGAGGGCGAGGCCATCGTGCCGAGGCCACCAATGATGCCGAGTTTTAAAGTGGAAGAAGTCATGGCTGTTTATATCCTAATTTTCAGATATAATATATAGCAAAATCAGTGGGTTGTGTGTAAATCCTTGAGCGTAAAAAGCATATTCTATAAAAATTCAGGCTTACAAGTAGCTTGTTTATTGTATTTTTTTAAGATACAACTTGTAACTATATCTTTTAAGCGCAATAAGAAGCATTGCAGTGACTACGACGACCATACAAACGAAACTTGATCAAGCAAAAGTGCTGTACCAGGCATTGTTGGAAGGCAATTTGCGCCCACTAGGCTTTGCCAATAATGAATTGGGAGTCAGTAGAGCCCTGTCTGTTATAGATCAGGCTTTAGATGGGTGGGACAATGGCCGCGCTCTCTTGGAAAATGGAGTTCCGCTGGAGACTATCAATCGAAAAATCAAGAATGCGGCAGGTCGAATTTGCGTTCTCGCGGCCCAAAAAAGATATAAAATTTTATTAAGCGGTCAAAATAATGGTGCTCCGCTTTCGCGATATGTCTTCGATGAACTGTTAACTGCGATGGATCGTAATTTAAATTATGTACACGCAGGTCGGAGAGAATTGGAAAAAGGTTCAACGGTTGATGAGATCAACCGGAAAATTAAGAAAGTAGAAAATGGTATTTGTCTTCGCGAAGCACATGAAACTTTCCAGACTTTAATCGCCGGCGATTTTGCAACCATGATGGTGAGATGCACATCGCCTGCTAGATTGCTTCATGATTTAAATCAGTGCTTAACACGGGCGAGCGTCGATTACGATATATTAAACCCTTCTAAGTCCGCAAAAGGTGTGAAACGCGATCTGCGCCGTGTGGTATCCAAGGCTCCTTGTGGATTTAGAAAAGCGGAATATGTACAGAAATTCCTGCTTGGCCGGGCAGACAGATAATATCAACGCAACTTCAACGTCGATAGGCCGATTAACGCCAATACCACGGCGATGATCCAAAACCGGATTACGATGGTCGGCTCGGACCAGCCTTTTTTCTCGAAATGATGGTGGATCGGGGCCATCAGGAATACGCGGCGGCCGGTCATTTTAAAAAATCCGACTTGGATCATCACCGACACGGTTTCAAGAACGAACAGGCCGCCGACAATCGCCAAAACGATTTCATGCTTGGTAACCAGCGCCACGGTACCTAGCGCGCCGCCAAGCGATAACGATCCGGTATCGCCCATAAACACCATCGCTGGTGGGGCGTTGAACCATAAAAATCCCAATCCCGCGCCAACCAAAGCGGCGCACAAAACGCCAAGCTCCCCGGCGCCGGGGACGTGCAGAATTTTCAAATAATCGGCGAAAATAATATTGCCGCATAAATACGCAATCAGGCCGAATGCCATCGCGGCAATCATGACGGGAACAATCGCCAAACCATCAAGACCATCGGTTAAATTCACTGCGTTCGATGCGCCGACAACAACGAAGATCGCAAATATGTAAAACGCCCATCCTAGCGGGATCAAAATATCCTTGAAGAATGGAATGGAAAGGCCGGTGGCCAGCGGTTCGCGGGTGATATTGGTAATAATGTATGTCGCGGCCAATGTTAAAACGATTTGCGCCAAAAATTTCTGGCGCGATGTCAGGCCGGTATTATGCCGTTTTTTCAATTTCAAATAATCGTCGCATCCGCCGATGAATCCGAATCCCAATGTGACGATTAATACCGCCCAAACATAGGCGTTCGATAAATCCGCCCATAACAACGTGCTGATCGACATGGCGATCAATATCAATGCACCACCCATGGTGGGCGTGCCTTTTTTTGTTACCAAATGGCTTTGCGGGCCATCGGCGCGAATTGGCTGGCCTTCGGGTTGTTGCGATTTCAACCAACGAATAAACGCGGGGCCAAACATAAAGAAAATAATCAACGCAGTCGCCAATGCACATCCGCTGCGGAATGTGATGTATTGGAATAAATTGAAAACGTTGTAATCGGGGGCGAGTGGGTAAAGGAGATTATAAAGCATTGGAAAAGGGTTTAGGGGTTTGAGGTTAGGGTATGGGCAAGTTTATATAGGGAGTAGGTTGGAATAAAGGTAAAAGTGGGAAAGTTCGCATGTTGTCCTCCCCCTTGTGGGGAGGATTAGAAAATCTTAGCACGCTTGCGCTTAGATTTTCTTGGTGGGGGTATGAAGTAGGTTTACGTTGTGCTGTACCCCCACCCCTAACCCCTCCCCACAAGGGGGAGGGGGATAAGAGTTGGGCGTAAATTATCCAGCGCCTCAATAATCACCCGCATCTTTGTCCCCAGAGAGCCTTTTACCATTACCACATCGCCCGGTTTGACGGTGGACGTCACGAATGCGGCCAGCGTTGCGGAATCCGGCGCATATTGGGTTTTAATGTTGGCCATGATAAGTGGGTGCAAATGCGCCATATACGGGCCGCACAGCATGACCAGATCGGGATTCGCCGCAAGGATCGCCGGGGCAAGACCGGTGTGCAATTCCACGCTGTGCGTTCCCAGTTCGCGCATATCGCCCAAAACCGCGATCCGGCGCGCATTGGGCATGATTTGCGCGCGCGACAACACATCCAGCGCGCCGCGCATCGCATCGGGGCTGGCATTGTAACTTTCATCGATCAATTCTATTTCTCCGCCTGGAATCGCAATCTGACGGCGCAATCCGCGGCCGGATGTGGGGCGTAAATCGGCCAGATCTTTCGCGGCCTTGGCAATATCCGCGCCAACCGATTGCGCGGCGGCCAACACCGCCAGGCTGTTCATGGCGATGTGCAGCCCTGGAATATTAAGAGTATAAGATAATTTCTGGCCCAGAATATCGGCCTCGATATCGCTGCTGGCGGCGTGAAGATTGCAATTCAACAATCGCGCTTGGGCCAATGGGTCTTTGCCAAATCCAATTACCCGGCCGATTTTACGGGCGGCGGCGTGGCCCGACATGCGTTCAAACAATGGCGTATCGCGATTGAAAATCGCGACGCTCTGGCTGTTCATGCCGGCGACGATTTGCGCTTTTTCATCGGCGATGCCTTCTAGGCCGTTTGGAAAAAATTCGATATGCGCGGGCGATACGGCGGTAACGATACCGACAAACGGCTCGCATAATTCGGATAATGGCGCGATTTCGCCCGGATGATTCATGCCCATTTCGATAATCGCAAACGCCGCATCGCGCGGCATGCGCGACAGGGATAATGGTACGCCCAAATGATTATTCAAATTGCCTTCATTGGCGAATGTTTTGCCCTGGCGCGATAAAATATGGGCCAAGGCTTCTTTGGTGCCGGTTTTGCCAACACTGCCGGTGACACCAATAATTTTTCCAGTAAAACGTTTGCGCGCGAATTTGCCCAGCGCGGTCAGCGCGGCTTCGGCATTGCGAACCGAAATTTGTGTCAATGATGCTGGCGCATCGCCCGGTTTTTCGACGATCGCGGCGACAGCGCCCTTGGACGCGGCATCGGCCAAAAAATTATGCCCGTCGAAATTCGGGCCTTTCAGCGCGATGAATAAATCGCCTGGTTTGATTTTGCGGCTGTCAATGGAAACGCCGGTAATTTGTAGTTGTGTTTGTACAGGCGTTTGTAACGCTTCGGACAAATCGGAATTGGTCCAAAGAATCTCGCTCATGCAACGCCTTTTAATTGGATCGCGGCTTTGCGCGCGACATCGGCATCGTCGAACGGCAACACGGTTTTACCGACAATCTGCCCATGTTCGTGGCCTTTGCCGGCAATTACCAGAATATCGTCCTTGCCCAAGGATGCTATGCCATGCGCAATGGCCTTGGCGCGGTCGCCAATTTCTTCGGCACCCTTGGCGGCTTCCATAATTTGCTCGCGAATTTTGGCGGGTTCTTCGGTGCGGGGATTATCGTCGGTGACGATGACGTAATCCGCATTTTCAACCGCAATTTTGCCCATGATCGGGCGTTTGCCGGGATCGCGGTCGCCGCCGCAGCCGAAAATAATCGCCAATTTGCCTTTGGTGTGGGGGCGCAGCGATTTCAACACATTGTCGATTGCATCGGGCGTGTGCGCGTAATCGACGAATACTGGCGCGCCGCTGGGGGCCTTGGCTACCAATTCCATGCGGCCGGGAACGCCTTCTAATGTTTCCAGGCACGGCATAATGGAATCAATATCCTCGCCGCTGCCATTCGCCATGCCGATGGCGCAGGCGATATTGGCGGCTTGGAACGCGCCGATTAACGGCAATCGCACTTTGTAAGATTTGCCAAACACGGAATAGGTGACCATTTGGTGATCATGTTTTGGGATCATTTCTTTGATCTGAATATCCGATTTACCCAAACCAAATGTGATCAAGCGCACTTTGCGCGCGCTACATAATTCTTTTAATTTAGGGAAAAATTCAATATCGCTGTTCACTACCGCAACGCCAGTGGATTTTAAATTTTCGGCGAATAAAATTAATTTCGCATCGAAATAATTTTCCATAGTGCCGTGATAATCCAGATGATCGCGGGTTAAATTGGTGAACGCCGCCACATCGACCGGCACGCCGGCGATGCGATGTTGGTGCAAACCATGCGATCCCGCCTCGAAGGCGACATGGGTGATGCCTAGTTTGGACATTTTCTGCAAATATTTATGGAAATTGATCACATCGGGCGTGGTCAGGCCGGAATCTTCGGTCCAGCCGGGGGCAATAATGCCGATTGTGCCCATGCTCGCGGCCTTGCGGCCCAATTGCTGCCAGATCTGGCGGGTGAATACCGTGCCGGATGTTTTGCCATTGGTGCCGGTGATCGCGGCGATGGTGGCGGGGGCAGGCTGATAAAATTTTGCCGCCAGTTTGGCAAGAGTGATGCGCGGATTAGCGCTGATCACGGCGGTGATATTTTTTTCAGTGACTTTGGCGGCATTGTCGGCATCGGTTAAAACCGCAACGGCGCCGCGCGATACGGCATCATCCAGAAATTGTATGCCGTGGGTTTTGACGCCAGCAACGGCGGCAAATAAAAATCCTTGTTCAACCCCGGCTGAATTCAGCGCCAGGCCCTTGATGTGTACATCCAGTCCCTGGATTTGCGCGCCAGTTCCTTCGATCAACTCACTGAGTTTCATAAACGGCCTCTTTACGCAAAGAATTCGCATTATTTTGCGGCGAATTGTTGACCAGACGGTCTTTGGCCATGAAATCTTCCTTGCGGTCTAATGGCGGATAACCCAGCAACGGCGCCATGCGCGCAATTACGCGGTTTACCGCAGGCGCGGCAACCCAGCCGCCGGTAGCAAATCCGAACGACGCTTTGTTGGCAACCGGTTCGTCGATCATGGCCAGAATGACGTATTTCGGATCGACGGTCGGGAATGTGCCGATGAAAGACGACAATAATTTTTTCTCGGCATAGCCGCCGGCGCCGCTTTTTTCCGCGGTGCCGGTTTTGCCGCCGACATAATATCCGCCGACATCGGCTTTTTGTCCGGTGCCTTTCATCACAACCAAACGCAGTAATTCGCGCATTTGTTTGGACGTCGTTTCCGACATTACCCGCACGCCGGGCAATGGCGCATTGGCCGGGCGTTTTAACAAGGTCAATTCCGGCAATACGCCGCCATTGACGACGCCCGCGACCGCGCGCGCCAATTGCAATGGCGTCACCGAAATTCCATAGCCATAGGAAACGGTCATTGCGGTGACTTCGGTCCATTGGCGCGGCAGCATGGGCTTGCCAATTTCCGGCAATTCGATGGTGGCGGGGTTAAACAGGCCAAGACGTTGCAAGAATGATTTTTGTTCGTTGATGCCGGCGGTCAATGCCATTTTGGCAGAACCGATGTTGGACGAATGTTCAAATACTTCGGCGACATTCAGCCAGCGATTTTCGGGATGAAAATCGGAAATTTCGAACCGGCCGATTTTGATGGGATGGGTCGCATCGAATGAATCGGAAATTTTCACTTTGCCGGAATCCAGCGCCATGGCGGTGTTGAAAATTTTAAAGGTCGATCCCATTTCATAAACGCCCAGCGTGATGCGATTGAAACGCGCATCTTGGGACGATTTGCTGAATTCATGAGGGTCGAAATCGGGCAGAGACACCATGGCGATCACCTCGCCGGTATTGGCGTCCAGTACCAGGCCAGCCGCGCCGCGCGCGTTAAATTCCCGCACGGTACGGCGCAATTCTTCGTGCAGAATGCTTTGCACGCGCGTATCCAGCGACAATTGCAGATCATCGCCGCCCTTGCGCAAATTTCCATCGAATGTTTTTTCAATGCCGGATACGCCCTTGCTGTCCAGGTCCGTCAGACCCACCACATGGCTATACATAGACCCAAGCGGATAGACGCGGCGTTCTTCACGTTGAAAATTAAGGCCTGGCAGGCCCAGCATATGCACTTTGTAATGTTGTTCCGGCGTCAGGTTGCGTTTGATCCAGATGAAAGATTTCGGTTCGCTTAGTTTGGCTTTTAACGCCTGACGGTTTAGATCCGGCAAAACTTGCGCCAGTTTGGTGGCGGTTTCATCGACATCCAAAATTTCTTTGGGATTGGTATAAAGCGAAGCGGTCGAAAGGCTGGTCGCCAGAATTTGTCCGTTGCGGTCGGTGATGTTCGACCGGCCATAAGTAATAGGGGCGGAAACGGACGTGCGCAGGTCAATCTCGCTGCTTTCTTGGAAAATGGTCAAATCCACCAGGCGCAAGGCAATCGCCAGAAACGCGGCGGCGAAAACGGCGGATGCATAGATCAACCGGATCTGCGCGGTATATATGCGTTTATTTTGGGCGCGTTCTACTTTGTGGGATATTGATGAATCAAACGGACGGTTCAGCGATGCATAATCCGCTTTGCCAAAGCGGGCGGAATTACGGCCGGAAGAACCATTTGGCGTTAGCATGCGTCATTGCACTTCGTAGGATACCGGTTTTTGGGCAATGTCGTCGTTTTGCAGGGCATCGTTATTAACCGGTATCTCGTTGTTTGCCATCTGAGCCTCGCGGCTGCTGCCACCGGCCTTGGCCCAGTTACTATAGGCGACACCAGGCATAATGTCTGCCAATTGATAGATTTGGGCCACTTTGACTGGGGATAAAGGCAGGTATTTTTCAGACAATTTGGCGATATGTTCCGGGCGGCTGATATAGCTGATTTCCGCGTCCAAAACATGGATCGATTCTTTTTCCGCGATCAAATCCCGCTGGACATCGCCCAGGCGGGACTCCAAATGCGCCACTCGATACTTTAGCTAGTAAATACCAACGCCGTACACAATACAGAAGATCAGCAGTAGGAGAAGGGAGCGGCGCATGAGGAGGCAACCTTTCTTACGAGTTCAGCATGTTACGTTTGACCCCAACAAAATTCGGCCATACGGTGGCGGAAGTGCGTTCCGCCGCCCGTAATTTGGCCGATGATGCACGCGGATTGGTGATCGTTTCTTCGTTAGAAGGCGCGACCGATTTCCGCGTAATCAAGTTGAAGGAGGGCTTATGAAGAGGGGTAACCGCTGGCATATGGCGCGAAGAGTTCGGCGTGTTGCCAGCCCGTGTTTTTAAAAATTCTTTGACCATCCGGTCTTCGAGCGAATGGTAAGCAACCGTCACCAACCGTCCACCGACCGATAATAATTTTTCCGCTTGGATCAGGCCGCGTTCCAATTCGCCCATTTCATCATTCACATAAATGCGCAGGGCTTGGAAGGTACGGGTCGCGGGGTCCAGACCATCGCGGCTGCGTGGAACCACGCGGCGCACGACATCGGCAAGTTGGGAAGTGGTGGTGATTGGCGTAATCTTACGGGCGTCGACAATGGCGCGCGCGACGCGGGCGGCCATTTTTTCTTCGCCGTAATTTTCGATAATGTCGGCCAGCTGTTCGGCATCCATCGCTGCAATAATGTCCGCCGCATTTGGCCGTCCGCCATCCATGCGCATATTTAATGGGCCGTCATGACGGAACGAAAATCCGCGGCCGCTATCATCCAGTTGGGACGAGGCGACGCCCAAATCAAAACAAACCCCATCGACATGTTCGACGCCAATGCGGTTCAACAATAATTCGAGATCGCCGAAATTGCCGCGGATAAACCGCAGGCGGCCGTCATATTCGGCCATCATATCGCTGGCGCGTTCCTCGGCTTCTGGGTCGCGATCGAGCGCGTACACCATGCAATCGGCGGTATCCAGAATCGCGCGGGTGTAACCGCCATGGCCGAATGTCGCATCGACATAAATGCCGCCATCGCGAATTTGCATGTAATCCAAAACTTCGGACAACATGACTGGAACGTGAGAGTGGGGGGAGTGGACTAATTTCATGGCTATAAAGTTGTCGTTGGCCGCAGCAATGGGAGTAGAAAACGATTCAACAGCGATCATGGCTTATCCTCCTGTTTGGTTGCCGAATGGATCCGGATTCCCAATTCCTGCTTCTGCACGCGGTTCCGCGCTTCTAGTTGGTGTTTACTGAAGAGGTCAGGATTCCAAATTTGAAACGTAGCGCCGCAACCCACAAAGGCGGCGGCATCGTTGATCTTGGCGTGTTCGATCAATAACTCAGGCAACATGATCCGGCCTTCGGGGTCGAAGGGCAACGGCTGCGCGTCGGCGAAAATCGACGCGGACAAGTCGCTCTGTTCGGAAGAAAATTGAACGAAATTATCGAGGCCCTGGCTTAATTTTTCCATGCGGTCCATGCCACAGCCTTCGATAGCGCCAAAGCGCAAGGAACGGAACAACACCACACCTTGAAAAGATTGTCCGGCCAAAGCCGAGCGGAAACCGGCGGGGACGGAGATCCGTCCCTTTTTGTCAATCTTGTTTACCTGGGTAGACAAGAACAATGCCATGAAGCAATTCCGCGGTAGTTGGTTCCCTGTGACCACCTGCCACAAACCCTATTCGCGCAACCGGAAGTATCCCATTAGGATCGAAGTGTATTGGAGGGGGTTGGAATAAAAGGAGTATGAAGATGGTATCTATATATGGGATACCATGGGAAAAGATGGGAGTCAATGGGAAAAATGCCCAAAACACCCGGAATATGTCGAAAAGATACTATGTAATCTGGGTGTCATCTGTGGATAACAAATCGAAAAACTGTAGCCATAATTTCAGCAAGTGTGATCTTTGTAAGATACGAAAGTGAAATAAAGCCTGTAATTACAGGCTTTTGCAATTCGGCCTAAAACGCGACAATTGGAAACAAAATTTATATTTACTATAATTATTTGACATAAAATAATATATAGTTTATAAATAAAGTAACTAAATTAAACAACTAGGGTGCATCATGTCGAGGGTTGGTGCGGAATTGGCGAATACATTGGTGGACGAGGTTTTGTCCGAAGCCACGGTCGATTTCTGGGATAAAGTAAAAGAAAAAGCTATCCGTCTCATCGACACCATTACTTTTAAACGCGGTACCGGCGCGAAAATCGAACAAGTTTTGAAAAGCAAAGTGGTTGGTCCGGCCAAACGTTGGGCCTTGCAAGAAATTCCAGTGCCGGAAAAAATTGCGCGCCGCGCCCGTGAATCATCACAGACGCGCATGGGCAGGATTATTTTCAACTCCGCTTTGTTCGCGGTCAATCATCCAGTGCCGCGATTTGTTATCACCGCCGGATTATTGGCAGGCATTACTTTGGCGCTTGGATTTGCGCCGATGGTGATTCCAACCACTTTGGCGGCGGCCTATGCGATAAAAATCACATCGGCTTATGCTTTTATGGCGGCCAAACATGGCATTGAAAAATGGCGCAACCGGAACAAACCGGCAGAGAAGACAAAACCGCCGCGCAAATTGACCGTGCGTGAAAAATCGCGGACAGCGATCGACAGTTTGTGCGAAGTGGCGTTCGGAAAGGGGCAAAAAAATCCATACCTTAATATAATGGATATTGTCATGACGGTTACCAGCGGCGTGTTGTTATTGCCGACCTGCGCGCATTTAAATCAATGGATTACACAAGCCTTGCGCGCGCCGCAACGGGCTTCCGCAGAATCTATTGCGCAATCGGCCGGATTGACCCAAGTCGGCGAAGCGGCGGAAAGCGGCATGGTGCGGCAGATGGGCGGCGAGACCGCAAGACAAGTCGGGCGGCAAATGGCCGTGCGCGGCTTGCAAGCGGAAGGAACGGCGGTATCGCACAGCTTTTTATCGCGATTGGCGACCGCCGCATCCGCGATACCGGAACGTGGCTTCGGCGTGGTTGGACAGGGAACCATAAAATATTTTGGCGGTGGGCTTGCGCGCAAATATGCGCCGGAATTCGCCGACGAAGCCGCGATGGGCGTTGCCGCCGCCGCTGGATTTGCGTGGATAATTCCGGTAAAATTGCGCGGCATTAGCGTCAAATTTTCCAGTCTTTGGAAAAAAACTTCCGAGCCGATCATGTCTTCGTCCTTGGCGATGAACGGATTGAGCCGGGTGATGTGAATATAATAGGCTACCCTCCCTTTGAGGGAGGGTCAAAAATGCGATAGTTTTATATAGTTACTATTCCCTCCCCTCGTTGGGGGAGAGATGTATAGTTATCGAAATTTAAAAATAAAAGCGCCAGATCGTCTATAAGCCGGGTTTTGTACCTGGTTGCCCAGGCGACGATCATTTATCTGGGATGATGGTTGCCCATCACCTCTAGCGACCGACCCGCGTTACGGTGCAAAAACACACTTGCCGCTTGCGCGGCGTGTAACGCCTATTTGGTCTTGCTCCAGGTGGGGTTTACCATGCCATTCCTGTTGCCAGGAACGCGGTGCGCTCTTACCGCACCTTTTCAACCTTGCCGGCACCTTCCCGTCTTCGCTGCGCTACGACGCGGTCTTAAGACTAATGTCGCGCCGGAGCCTTGGCGTAGGCGGATAGGGTGCTTAGGCGGTATATTTTCTGTGGCACTTTCCCTGGGGTTGCCCCCGGCGGACGTTATCCGCCACCTTCGTTTTTGCGGAGCCCGGACTTTCCTACCTTTTTCCGATTTGCATCGGACCGCCAGCCAACCTACCGATGCAAATCGGTTTGTTGGCGTTTGCGGCCGATATCGAATCAAGATCGATCATCCAACGATCTGGCATTTATGAGTGTAGAGTGTGGAGGCGAAAGTGTAAAGAGAGTTATAACTAAAATTCCCCTCCCTTTGGGAGGGGGTAGGGGGAGGGTTAGGTGGTGAGGTAGTCGGAATTTATCAGGCACCGCACCTATCCCCCTCTGCAAATGCTATGCATTTGCGCCTCCCCCAAAGGGGGAGGAATTTATCTTACATTGTCCACAAATATCCACCAACGCGCCGACGGTGATTGGGTTCAATCCCGACCCCAATTGTTTCGGCGCGTAATGGCGTTGGAAGGCGGTGACCACATCCTGTGTTTGTTCGTCATTCTTGCCAGTGATTTCAATTTTATATCCAAACGCGGCCAGCATTTTTTGTACGTCTGCGACCATGCGGTTCTGCGCGCCATGCTGCGCGGATGGGTAAAGCCCGATTCCCTTGCCGGCCAAAAACGGCCAATCGAATAATTCGCCCGGATCGATTTTGCGTTTTACCGCAACATCCGAATGGCCCAGCACGAATTCCGGTTTAATTTTGTGGCGCTTTATAATATCGGCGCATAAATCGGCAACGGCGTCCATCTGACTTTGCGGGAATTCGCGGTATCCGAATTCATGGCCGGGATTGACGATCTCGATACCGATTGAAACCGAATTAATATCTTCTTCCCCGCGCCAATAAGAAATACCGGCGTGAAAAGCGCGTTTGGATTCGTCGACCAGTTGAAAAATCTTGCCGCCTTCGCCGATCACATAATGCGAGCTGACTTTCGATGCCGGTTCGCACAAACGCGTCATCGCCAAATCCGCGCTTTTCATGCCGGTGTAATGCAGCAATAAAATATACGGCTTTTTCTTGTTGCGGCGGTCTTCGAAATTGGGCGAAGAAAAATCGGCGGATATGATCATCCGCCGATTCTTGCCGATTTTATTTATAATGTAAAATTGAAATTATTGTCTCTTATGGCTTTTATACCTACCGTGTAGGTATGTGTAAACAGCCAACTAAACGCGTATGGCCAATATGTGTTGGACGAGATGGTTGGTATCTTCCCGCCCGATGAACGACCGCGGGAGAAGAGATCGCAGGGGTATGGCCCATTTCATTGGTATAGGCCTCGATAGCTAAATCCAATAAATCTTTAAAGCGACTGCCGGCAGCATGTAAAGTTTCGATATCGGCCAAATGTAAACGCAGGCTTAAATTGCCCTGGGTTCCGGGCGGCAATTTGTCGCGAAAAGTTTTATCCGTTTTTTCGTAAGCAGCCTTAAGCCTTTTGTATTGACGATTTTGTCCCTGACTAGTTCTGGCTTGTTTAAGGCCGCAATCCAGCCATTTTCTAAACGCGTCTGTTCGCGCCAATCCTAACGGTTGTAATAGGTCGAATAATTCTGCTGATACTAATGTCATCTTCACCCACTCCATTGATTTTATTGTTTTTACGGTCTATGTAATAACCGTTATTCTTTACATTTTTATGACATAATTCGATCTTAATTTCAAGGCCTTAACCTAAGGATTTGTAATGCCAGCTTTATCGACGCGCCAAAAACCTAAAAGCAATTTTATTTTCGCCATTGCCTTCTTAATCGCCCTGGTTATGTGCGGCGGGATCATTGTGTCCATATTCATGGACTGGGAAAAATTTAAACCCACCATCGAGGCTAAAATCAGCGACGCGATTGGCCGCAAGGTTCATATCCAAGGCAAAATGAGCGGCATGTTATTGCCGATGACCCAAGTGACGGCCGAGAACATTGTTATCGATAATATCGATGGGGGCAAGGCGCCGCAATTCCTTAAAATGGAATCTTTGGAGGTGCAGTTATCGCCGTTATCGCTGTTAACCGGATCCATTGAAATCGGATATGTACACTTGAAATCGCCGGAAATTCATTTGGAAAAATTCAGCGATGACAAAAATAACTGGAATTTCGCTGCGAAATCGCAACCTGCGGCAGATAAAAAACCTGCGCCCACGGATAAAAGCGTATCGGCAATCCCGCAGCTTCATTCGCTGAAAATCGAAAAAGGCAAAGTATTTTATGCGGATTATACCACCGGGACCAAACAAACGGTTACAGATCTGGATTTGGATGCCGATTTGAATCTGCCATCGCGCAAAGCGAGCATCGATGCGACTGGCGATTGGCAGGGGCAGAAGTCTAAAATCAAATTGGCGATCAAACCAGCCAAAGAAAATCAATTGGCGGCGAATTTATCGGCCAATATTCCCATGGGCGAATTGACATTCGATGGCACCATGTATGATCCAATGCAGGGCGGGAATAAACCGCTGACTTCCGCGGGCAATTTTAAATTCGCGGTAAACGCCACGCCAAAAATCGAGGCGTTGGGCAAATTGAATTACACGCCGGACGAAATTAAAATCGTGGGCTTGCAAATTTCCGGGGCCGACATGAAGGGGCAGGGCGATATAACGGTGAAAATGCAAAACACGCCGTTCGTCGATGCCAAATTGAATTTCGATACGGTCGATGTCGCCAAACTTATGGCGGCGGTGAAATCCTGGCAATCGGATTTGGCGCCAGCCGTGAAAGCGGATGCTAAAACGGCCGCAGCCGCAAAAACCGGCGGCGGATTGAATGTTCGCGGCAATTTCAATATTGGCGTCGATAAATTGAATTTAACCGCGCTGACGGCCAGCAATGTCAAAATCCAAGCGGCGACTATGGATGGCCGCACCATCGCGCTGCAACGGTTTGCGTTGCAAACGATGGGCGACACCAATATCGAAGCCAGCGGCGATTATAATTTGCCGGCGTCTTCTTTTGACGGTAAAGCGCGTCTCGATATTGGCAATTTGCAGAAACTGGCCGATGCGGCCGGATTTGGCGGCAATGACTGGGTCAAGGCACAGCCAAGCCGCGTCGAATTTACATCCGGCGTGCAATATGCGGGTCAGAAAATTAATTTGAAGAATTATAATTTGCAGAATGGCGATCTGAAATCGAGCGGTGAATTAGGTTATGTCATGGGCGATAATCCCGAATTCGATATTCGCGCCGCGATCAGCCATCCCAGCATTAAAAAATTATTCGCGAAGCCGGATTTGCCGGTCGACAGCAAGCTGGCTTTGAATACGGATTTAACCGGCCGTTTGAATGGATCAGGGCTGAATTACGGATCGATGCAAGGCAAGGTCCGCGCCGAATTGAATGACGGCATATTAAAAGGCGTCGATTGGAAAAAAGTCAGCCTGGAAATGAAGGAAATTAACGACCCGCGCGATTTGTTGCGCGTGCTGGATCAAGTGCAACGGCAGAAAGACGGGTTAACGCCGTTCCGTTCCTTAACATCCGATTGGACGGTGGTGCGCGGCGTGGCAACCAGCAATAATATCGCGCTGGATTCCGATGTCGTTAAAATGAATGGCGGCGGGAATATTAAATTGGAAGATCAGCAAATGGATATCAACGCCCGCGTGACGTTCAACGATCATCCGAAAGTACCGGCCCTAGGCGTGCGTACCTTTGGCGCTGTTACCGCGCCGCAATATGCATTTGATACAACCGCGATCGCCAGTTATTACGCCAATAAAGCCATTAACAAAGCGATCGAGAAAAACGTCGATGTGAATAAGTTGCAACAAAAAATCGACAAGCAAGGCGGAAAATTATTGAAAAAATTGATGGGGCAGTAGTTTGTCATTCCGAATCACCCATACGGGGTGAGGGATCTACAGATATAAAGTCTTACATCTGGCGATCCCTCGCATTAGCTCGGGATGACAGTTTTTTCTCGCCAGTTCCTGTATAAAAATCTATAAACCGTATGTATGAAGAATATCATTCTTAATTACGCTCCCAACCTGGCCGGCAGTTTATATACCATTGGCAATTTAATCCTGTTGTTTAATGGCGGCCTGTCTGGCAGCTGGTGGCAAGTCGCCGCTGCATTATTGTGGCTTACGGATGGAATAATTTTGGGTTGGTTCGGACGCCTGGCGCGCGGCATTGAAATGCATGCGCTGGTTAATATGGGCGGCTGCCTGTGTTTGATCATGGCATCGCGCGATTTGGCACAACCATTTGGCCAAGTTACTTTTGCGGTAATCTTAATGTTGTGCGCGGTATTAAAATTTTTTGCGCCTTCCGCGGATCAATCGATCGCAAAGCCAAAAAATATTTTGGCTTTGCCATGGTATTTCATGCGGCGCTATCCATTGTCAGTTGTATCGATTGTTATCCTGACTAGCCGCCCATTTTTTATTTGGGGCGCGATTGTCAACGATCAGCCGCAATTGCTAAGCGCCGGAATTATGTGGGTGATTGCCGATATATTTCAATTCCTTAGCCGCAAGGGCGGGTACATAACGCGCTTATAAACACTCTTTACTTGTTTCCTATAAAGATATACCATGTTGGAGCAGGATTGGTGCGACTAATGCATACATTCAACAATGGGATCGTATTAGATCCAGAAATAAACTTGAGCGATATTCGGGATAGTTTCGAAGCTAAGATGAATATCCCTTGGGCGCGAGCAGAGGCGGCGTTACGGCGTGCGCCGCCTAATTCGATGTTAAGTGTCTATCCAGACCGGCATTCACGTACAATAATGGTCGAAATACGCAGGCCCGATCTTGTGGACGGAACGCTGGCATTTGTGCAGCGGCAACAAGGCGGAAATTGGACATTGAATATCGGCAATATTCGTGCCGAAGAGCAAGGGCAAGGCACTGTGCGGCGACTGTTTCCGCATTTTATTCAGATGGCTAAAGGATTCGGCGTTGTTGATATGAGTTTGCGCGCCACAAGTGTAGGCCGCTATAGTTGGGTCAAATTCGGTTTTATTCCGTGCGCGGAGTCTTGGACCGATTTATCGTCAAAGGCAAAGCAACTCGTTAAAATAGATTATAGGAATCGTCCAGATATTGTTCAGGACATTTC